>CANNNH010000130.1 GCA_947505915.1 Comamonadaceae bacterium | reverse complement strand
AAGACGGTAGCACACGGTGTGCAAATCGGGCGCGCTCAACTCCAAATAAGCACAAGCCACTGGCGTCGCCGGCGCGCGTAAGGCGATGGCATCGGCCACGGCCTGAATCGGGCGGTGCCACTGTGGGTCGCGCGAGCCGTGGGCGAACAAGACGATGGCGCGGTCAGCGCGCTGGACTGAAGAGTTCATTGGCGTGCTACCAACCAAGCAAAGGCTGCGAGGGAAATAAAGGAATAAATCAGGCCGGGCAGGGCGGCGGTAAACCAGGCTTGCCAGCCTTGCAGATAGCCCAGATCGCCCACCAGGTTGTTGAGCAGCACAAAGCTGATACCGGCCATCACGCCAACAAACACCATGGGCGTGGTTCCGCTGCTGCGGAAGTGCAAATAGGCAAAGGGCAGGGCCAGCATCACCATGACCAGGCAGCTCAAGGGGTAAAACACTTTCTTCCAAAACTGAATTTCGTATTTTTGCGCCGACTGCCCGTTGGCATTGAGGTGGCTCACGTACTGAAACAATTCAAGCGTGCCCATGCGGTCCGGGCGCAGCAGGGCCGAGGCCACCATGTCGGCGCTGATATGGTTAAGCCAGCTCAGCTGCGCATGCCGCGTGGTGCTGGCCTGCGCCTGGGGCGTGCCCATATTCATGTATTCGGTGCGCGTCACATCGAGCAAAGACCAGGACTGTCCGGGGCCGAATTCGCCAGCGCTGGCTTGCATCACCGAGACGATGTGGCCCTTGTTGTCCAGTTCAAAAATGCGGATGCCCTTCATGCCGGTAGTGCCCTCCAGCGCGCCCACGTTCACTGAAAAGCTGCTGTAGGGCTGCTTGTCTTTGATCCAGGCACCGGTGCGGCCCAGGGATATCTGGCCCAGCGCCTGGGCTTTGATAGCCTGGGCGGTTTTATCGGCCAGCGGCGCCAGGTAGTCGCCCAAGGCAAACGTCAGGCTGACAAAACCCAGGCCCAGCAGCATCAGCGCGCGCAGGGCCTGCCAGGGCCCCAGCCCACTGGTGCGCAAAATCGTGAATTCCGAGCTTTGCGCGAGCCGCGCCATCACAAAAATAGTGCCGATCAGTACCGCAATCGGCATCAGCTCGTACAAATGGCTGGGGATCATCAAGGCGACATAGACCAGCGCTTTGCTCAGGGTGTAGCCCAGCGTCTGATTGCTTTGTATGGCATTGAGCTCATCGCTCAGGTCAAAGAACAAAAATAAGGCACTAAAGGCAAAAATGACCAGGGCTACCGCAGCCAGCACCTCGACGTAAAGCAATTTGCGCAGGGTTCTCACGGGCGCACTCCCTTGCGCCAGCCTGCGGGAAGGCGCAAAGCCCAATGGTTGTGCCGTACCGTCAGCCACACAAGACTCAGCGCAAACACCCCACCATGGAGGTATAGCAAAAGCTGCGCTGCGGACATCTGCCCGGTTTCCACCCAGTTTTTCCCCAGGGCCAGCAGATTGAAATACACCAGGTAGGTCATGAAGGCAAACACCAGGTTGCTGGCCCGCCCGACACGCGGGTTAAAGCCTGAGACCGCCAGCCCCAGAAAAATCACATTGACCGCCGCCAGAAAAAACCCCACGCGCCAGACCAGTTCACCCTGGTGCGCAGGCAAGGGCGAGGCTAGAAGATCGGTGGTGGCCAGGGTCGAGGCGGGTACGAAATTGCGGGTGCTGGGCGCGTCAAAGCCCAGCTTGATGGTGTAACGCTCAAAAGTGCTGAAACTGCTTTGGCCGGTATCCATGGCGATTTCCACGCGCTGCCCGTTTTCCAGCACCAGGCGCTTTTGTCCGTCATCGACCTCTACCGTGCCCCGGTCGGCGGAAGTGACGGTTTCCAGACCGCGCTCGCGGGTGACCATAAACACATTGATACCTTGCTCTTTGTTAGAGCTGTCTTTGTCGATAAAAAACACCTTATCGCCGTTGGCCGACTCCTGGAACTGCCCGGGCTCTACCCGGGAGACATCGCTGCGCTTTTGGTATTGGTCGCGCAAGTCTTCAATCTGGCTGAAAGCCCAAGGCAAGACCAGCAAGGCCAGGACCAGAATCAGCACAAAAATCGGCCAGGCAAAGCGCAAAAGCGGGCGGACCAGCGAGGTCAGACCCCGGCCGCTGCACAGCCAAATTACCATTTCGCTGTCGCGGTACATACGGGTCAGCACGCTCACAATGGCTAAAAACAGGCTGAAAGACAAAATCGCGGGCATTTGGGACAGCACCGAGTAACCCATGATCATCATCACATCCGTGGGGTTAAACATGCCACGGGTGGCCTCGCCCAGTGTCCGGATCACGGTCGTGGTCATTACCACGGTAATCAGAATTACCAAGGTGGCACCAAAGGTGCGCGCGAGTTCCTTGCGGATGGAGGAATGGAATAACATGGACGCCGTAGAAAGGGCCAATTATGAACTTTGAAATCAAAGCCTTGGAAATGGCTGCCGCCGCAGCCGAGAAGTGTGACTTGCTGGTGGTGCTGGTGCCTAAAGACTTTAAACCGGCAAAAGACGAGGTATCCCAGTTGGTGGGCGGCGCCCTCAAGTCGGGTGACCTGGAAACCGGCGTGGGCAAATGCCTGGCCTTGTACCGCCCCAGCCAGTGCGCTGCCGTGCGCGTGGTGCTGGCCAGCGCCGGTGAGGGCAAAGCCCGCCAGGTTAAAAACGCCTTGCAAGCGGCCCTGGGCCTGGGTAAATCGGCCAGTCTTAAGCGCCTGGTGGTGTGTTTTGCCGGAGCAGCCAGCGCGGACGCGGTGCGCGCCGCCGTGCTTGCGGTGGCCGATGCCACCTATGTCTATACCACCAGCAAATCCAAGCCGCAGCCGCGCAGCCTGCAAAAAGCCCTGATCGCAGTGCCCAAGCTGGCCGAGGTCAAAGCCGTGTTTGACCGGACCGTGGCCGTGGTCGCCGGGGTAGAACTGGCCAAAGAATGGGCCAATCGCCCGGCCAACCTGGCCACCCCCACCGATTTGGCCGGTGCCGCCCAGGCCCTGGCCAAGCACCCCAAAATTAGCTGCACCGTGCTCGGGCCGCGCGAAGTGGCCAAGTTGGGCATGGGCTCATTTATGGCCGTGGCCCAGGGTTCGGACCAGCCTTTGCGCTTTATCGTGCTGCGCTACGAGGGCGCGGCCAAAGCCAAAGCCCCGGCGGTGATTGTGGGCAAAGGGATTACCTTTGACAGCGGCGGCATCTCGATCAAGCCCGCGTCCGAAATGGACGAGATGAAGTTCGATATGTGCGGCGCAGCCAGTGTGTTGGGCACTTTCAAGGCCTTATCGCTGCTCAAACCGGCCATCAACGTGGTGGGCCTGATCCCGTCCTGCGAGAACCTGATTAACGGTAAAGCCGTCAAACCCGGCGATGTGGTGACCAGCATGAGCGGCCAAACCATTGAAATCCTCAACACCGACGCCGAAGGCCGCCTGATTTTGTGCGACGCGCTGACCTACGCCGAACGCTTCAAGCCTACGGCGGTGGTGGACATCGCCACGCTGACCGGCGCCTGCGTGGTTGCCCTGGGCGCGGTGCGTACCGGTATGTTCTCGGACCACGAAGACCTAGCCCAGGCCTTGGCCAGCGCCGGCGACCGGGCGCAAGACCTGTGCTGGCGCATGCCTTTGGATGAAGATTACGCCGAAGGCCTTAAGACCAACTTCGCCGATGTCGCCAACATCGCCGGGCGCGCTGCCGGGGCGGTGACGGCGGCTAAGTTTTTGCAACGCTTTACCGAAAAGTTCCCTTGGGGGCATTTGGACATTGCGGGCAGCGCCTGGAAGGGCGGTACGCAAAAAGGCGCTACCGGCCGGCCAGTGGGCCTGCTGGTGGAGTACCTGCTGGGGCCTGCGCAAGCGAAGTGACGCAAGTCGCTTTCCATATCGGTATCGAGGACCGGGTGGCTTATTGCTGCCGCCTGGTGCGCAAAGTGCTGGCCAGCGGCGCGCAAGCGCTAATTCTGGGCGATACTGCCATGCTGCGGCGCATGGATGCCGCGCTGTGGGCTGATGAGGCCGCCGGTTTCACCCCGCACGCCATGGCCGATGCCCCGGCTGCGCTGGCACACCGCAGCCCGGTGTTGCTGGCAGCGCAGGTGCCCACGGACCTGGCGCAGCAGGCCGTGCTGATCAATATGACCGACCAATTACCGGACGACCCGCACAAGCGCGAGCGCATGATCGAGTTGGTTTCTAGCGACGAACAAGCCATCCAAGACGCCCGCGAGCGCTGGAAAAGCTATAAGCAACGCGGCTTTGAACTGGTCAACCACGATGTGCGCAAACGTACTGCGGGCAAGGCTGCTGACTCGGGTTAAACTTGGTGGTTCTGGAGAGGTGGATGAGCGGTTTAAGTCACACGCCTGGAAAGCGTGCGAGGGGTAAAACCCTCCGCGGGTTCGAATCCCGCCTTCTCCGCCAGTGAGTGATATAGAAAAGGGCCTTTCGGCCCTTTTCTACGTTTTGGAACTTACATTCTCCCCATCTATCCCCGCCACCGCCCCCGCCAAGCCCCATAAATCTGGTCCGCCAGCGCATGGCTGTTGGCTAAGCGGACTTCGTTGGCCGCAGCCATAGCGTCCAGGCTTTGCACGCTGTCCGGCCAGCGTTCTAAAAGGCGCGAGAAGGACGCCCCCGGCTCGGCCATCCAGAGGCCGATTTTTTCTGCGGTGATTTCGATATGAAACTGCATGCCCAGATGCGGGCCAATGGCAAAGGCCTGGTGTGCGCAGGCAGCGGAGGAGGCGATCAGTTCCGCGCCCGGCGCTAGCGTTACAAAGCTGTCGCGGTGCCATTGGTACAGGGTGTGGGCGCCGGTTCCATTGCCCGACCCTCCCGGTACCGCGCCTTCGCCAAACCAGTAGCGCGCCGCGGCGCTGCCTGTGGTTTGCAGAGGCATCCAGCCAATCTCAGGCTGGGCGGCGCGTTCTACCTTGCCGCCAAAGGCGCGGGCCATGAGTTGCCCGCCCAGGCAGTGGCCGATGATGGGCACGCCCAGTGCGTCGGCCTCGCGCATCAGCACTTCGGCGTGGCGCAGGGACGGGCGCTCGTCGTTTGCGCTCCACTCGCCACCCAGCACCGCCATGGCTTTGTACGCGCTAACCGATGCGGGGTAAGCCTCACCAGCGTCGGCGCAGAACACATGCCAGCTAATGCCTTTGGCGTCCAGCCACTGGCCCAGGTAGCCGGGGCCATCATCGCGCAGGTGCTGTAGCACCAAGACGTCTGCGGGTTGACCGTGGGGCCTAGGCATTGCTCTTGGGCGTATCGGGTAAAACGCTCAGACCGCCTGCGTGGCGTCTGGCCTTGGTGTGGGAGCGCTCACCGGCGTGCCCTTGGCTGGGCTGACGGGTGCGCCCCATTGCAGGGCCAGTT
>CANNNH010000129.1 GCA_947505915.1 Comamonadaceae bacterium | reverse complement strand
CGCCTTCCATGGCCTTGGCATCACCGGTTTCTTGAAACTGTTTTCGCGATTTTTCAAAACGCTTGACGCTGTCTTTGGGCAACTTGGCCAAACAGTCTTGCACCAAGGCCTCGAAATTGGGTTCGCGGCCGTACAAATGGTTGAAACGCCTTGCCGCTTCGCGGGTGAGTTCCACATGGCTGGCTTGGTCTTCGCCTACCGGCACCCAGCGGGCTTTGTAAATCAGAATGTCTGCGGCTTGCAAAAGTGGGTAGCCCAAGAAACCATAGGTGCTGAGGTCTTTGTCCTTGAGCTTTTCTTGTTGGTCTTTGTAGGTGGGAACGCGCTCCAACCAACCAATGGGTGTGCCCATGGCCAACAAGGTAAAGAGCTCGGCGTGCTCAGGAATGCGGCTTTGCAAAAACAGGGTGCATTGCTTGGGGTCTAGGCCCGCAGCCAACCAGTCGATGACCATTTCATAGACATTTTTTTCGATGACTTCGCGGCTTTCATAGTGGGTGGTCAAAGCGTGCCAGTCGGCCACAAAGTAAAAGCACTCCATTTCGGACTGCAGGCGCACCCAGTTTTTCAAGGCGCCGTGGTAGTGGCCCAAATGCAAGGCGCCGGTTGGGCGCATGCCAGAGAGTACGCGATCGGTCATGGGGCAAGTTGCAGCAAAGAGGCCAGGGGTTGAAGCACCCACTGAATACCTTCGGTGGTGGCCATCATGATGGGGCGCATCCACAGGGTGTTGATCACGCCCATGAGTACCAAGCCCATGACAATGAAAAAGCCATAGCGCTCAATGTGCGAGAAACCAATGGCCAAGCGCATGGGCAACAAGCCCACCACGATGCGCCCGCCATCCAGCGGCGGCAGGGGAAACAGGTTGAAGGCGAACATGACCAAATTGACCAGCACGCCGGCTTGCGCCATTTCAAGGAAAAAACGCTCATCGCTGCCCATGCCCGAGAGCAGGTAAATCAGCACCGCCCAGGCAAAAGCTTGAAGCAAATTGACCGCAGGACCGGCCAAAGCCACCCACACCATATCGCGTTTGGGGTGGCGCAAACGGGAAAAATCGACGGGAACGGGCTTGGCATAACCAAACAAAAACTGGCCGGAAGTGGCAAAAAACAGCATCAAGGGCATGATGACGGTGCCGACCAAGTCGATGTGGGGGAAGGGGTTGAGGGTGACGCGCCCCATTTGCCATGCAGTGTCGTCACCCAACTGGCGCGCTGTGTACCCGTGCGCGGCTTCGTGCAGGGTGATGGCGAGCAATACGGGTACCGCATGGGTAGAAATTGTTTGTACTAATTCATTGAAATTCACAAAACTATTCTCTCACTAATTTTTATCAATTTATTGGTGAAAAGTATGTGATAAAAACTTTTATTAAGCGCTTTAGGATACGCAAAAACACCAGAGTAGCGTTAATTTACCCATTTTATAAACCCAAAAGTTCTAATTTTCCTAAACCTCGACGTAAAACTTCTGGCTCACCCCCGTCGGCCATGGGGGTGAGGTCCACCACGGTGGTGGCTTGGAGGCTACAAGCACCTGCATCGACCACCGCCGCCACTTGGTGTTCATAGCGTTCGCGAATCTGTTCGGCGTCGTTCAAGGGTTCTGTTTCATCTTGGGGAATCAAGGTGGTGGCCAGCAAAGGTGCGCCGTGAATGTCCAACAACGCCAGCAAGGTGGTGTGGTTGGGCACCCGCAGACCTATGGTTTTGCGCTGCGGATGGGCAACGCGGCGCGGCACTTCTTTGGTGGCCTCTAAGATGAAGGTGTAAGCCCCAGGGGTGGCGGCTTTGAGCAGTCGAAATTGGCGGTTGTCCACCTTGGCGTAAAGCGCGAGTTCACGCAGGTCGCGGCACAGCAAGGTCAGGTGGTGCTTTTCATCCACACCGCGAATTTGGCGCAATCGGTCAATCGCCGCTTTGTCGTCCAAATGGCATACCAAGGCATAGCTGGAATCGGTGGGCACTGCCACCACACCGCCTTGGGTCAACAAGGCCACTGCTTGTTTGAGTAAGCGCGCTTGCGGATTGTCCGGATGGACTTGAAACAGTTGTGCCATGCGGAGACCGCGGCCTTATTGGATGCGGTGGGCGAGCAATTCCCACACCGGTGTGAGGTCACCGGGTAACCAAGGCAACGCGCCTAAATCGGTATGGCTTTCATTGGGGCTGTGAAAGTCGCTGCCGCGGGAAGCGGCCAAACCAAACTCCCGCGCCATGTCAGCGTATTGGATGGCTTCGGCCGCCGAATGGCTACCTGTCACCACTTCCACCGCTTGACCGCCATGGTTTTTGAACTCGGAGAACAGCGCATATTCCTCGGTGGGCGTGAAGCCGTAGCGGGCGGGGTGGGCAATGACCGCAACACCTTGGCATTCGCGAATCCAGCGCACCGCGTCGCCCAAGCCAGCCCAGCGGTGCTCGACATAGCCCGGTTTGCCTTCGGTAAGGAAGCGGCGAAACACCTCATAGGTATCAGCGCACACGCCGCTTTCCACCAAATAGCGGGCAAAGTGGGTGCGAGAAATCAGGTCGGGGTTGCCGGCGAAGGTGAGGGCGCCTTCAAAGCTGCCGTGTATGCCCACCTTGGCCAAGCCAGCTGCCATGTCCACGGCCCGTGCGTGACGGCCTCCACGCGTGCTGCGCAAGCCTTCTTGCATTCGAGGGTCTTGCAGATCAAAGCCCAAACCCACAATGTGAACGGTGCGGCCCGCGAAAGAGACAGATATTTCGGTGCCATGCAAATACCCCATGCCCAGCGCTTGGGCGGCAGCGCAGGCTCGGGCTTGCCCGCCAATTTCGTCGTGGTCGGTGAGTGACCACAACTCCACGCCATTGGCATGGGCACGTGCGGCTAACGCCTCGGGCGTGAGCGTGCCGTCGGAGACGACAGAGTGGCAATGCAGATCGGCGTTGAGGATGGACACAGCTTAATTGTAGAAGGGCTGCATGGCTTCAATATGCAACTGCAGTTTTTCCATGCCTTGCCAGGTGTTGATGTCGAGGCGGTAGGCCAAGGTAGCTTGTACTGGCAAGCCCTCGGTGCGACCAAACCAAATCGCGTCCACCAGCTGCCCGTGCAATTGCAGCTTGAGCGACAAATGTTTTTCTCCTACGATTTTTTGGCTCAGCACATTCACCGTGTCTTGGAAAACAGGCTGAGCAAAACCTTGCCCCCAGACCTGCGCTTGCAGGTGCTTGACCATATCGGGGCGCACATATTGCGCTGGCAAACTGCCATCGGTGGCCAAGGTTTGCGCCAAGGTGGCGGCGTCCAACCATTGGGTGGCGATGTCTTGCAAGGCCAGCTCGAACGTTGCCAAGTCGTCTTCCAGCAACGTGCAGCCTGCCGCCATGGCGTGACCGCCAAAACGCAGCAGCAAATCTGGGTGGCGTTTGGCGATGGCGTCTAAGGCATCGCGCAAATGGAAACCGGCAATCGACCGCCCAGAGCCTTTGAGCACCGCTAGGCCCTGCGACTGGCTGCTGGCAAATACAAAACACGGGCGGTAGTGCAAGTCCTTCAAGCGACCGGCAATGATGCCCACCACGCCTTCATGAAAGTCCTCATCGAACACGCACAACGCAGCAGGTGCAATTTCTTCGCTGTCCATCAAGGACTCGGCGATCAGCAGCGCTTGTTCGCGCATATCGCCCTCCATAGAACGGCGTTCGCGGTTGATGGTGTCGAGCTGCTGCGCCAGTCGCCACGCCAGCTCGGTGTCATCGGTGCGCAAGCACTCTATGCCCAGCGTCATGTCTGACAAACGCCCCGCTGCATTGATGCGCGGCCCCAATGCAAAGCCCATGTCTTGGCTGCTGGCCTGGGTGGCGTCGCGCGAGGCCACTTTGAACAAGGCTGCAAGACCTGCAGGCATTTGCCCTTTGCGCATTCGCAGCAAGCCTTGAGACACCATGCGGCGGTTGTTGGCGTCCAGAGTCACCACATCGGCCACCGTGCCCAATGCCACCAAGGGCAGCAAACCATCTAGCTTGGGTTCGCTGTCTGTGCCGAACACGCCGCGTTCGCGCATCAGCGCTCGCAAGGCCAGTAGCACGTAAAACATCACACCCACCCCCGCCATACTTTTGCTCTCGAAGCTGCAGCCAGGTTGGTTGGGGTTGACCAAGGCATGGGGCGTGGGCAATTCGTGGCCTGGCAAATGGTGGTCGGTGATGAGGACTTGCAGACCTAAGCGCTTGGCTTCTTCCACACCGCTCACGCTGGCAATGCCGTTATCCACCGTGATCAAGACCTGTGCGCCACTGGCGTGAACGCGTTGGGCGATGTCGGGTGTCAAACCATAGCCATCGACCACGCGGTCGGGCACGATGAAGCTCACATGTTGAGCACCTAAAAGCGTGAGGCCACGCAAGGCCAGCGCACAGGCGGTGGCGCCGTCGCAGTCGTAATCGGCCACGATACACAAACGCAGTTGCTTTGCGATGGCGTCAGCCAACAACTTTGCAGCAGCGTCAATGCCTTTGAGGCCAGCGGGAGCAAGCAATTGGCCAAGGCTTGGGTCCATTTGCTTGGCGTCATGCACGCCCCGCGCCGCATACAAACGTGCCAGCAGGGGATGCACACCGCTTTGCTCTAGCGCCCAGACGCTGCGCGGGGGGACATCGCGTACCTGAAGTTTCATTGCAGCAAGTCCGAAAGTTTGGGTGGGCGCAGCCACTGTAGAAGCTTTTGGCGCAAGCCTTGCGGCGCATTTTCAAGCAAGACGCTGCGCGTGGGGTCACACAGCAGCACCTGCTCATGTCGCGCAAGTGCAGGGGCGAGGGTGTCTTGCCAGACCGTTGTGAAAGCCGGCACAAACACCTCGGGGTTTTGGCTTAGCCAAGCCTCACGCAAGCCTTGGTGCATCACGATGTCACGCTTCACGGTGTGCGGATTCACCGTGGGCAACTCGCCCGTGCCGCTGAACCAAATCGAGTTCAAGGCGACGGCGCGGTTGTCATTGACGGCGTGGGTATAAAACAGCATTTGCATCTCATTTTGCAAGCGGCGCAACAGGCGCTCAGCCTCTGTTTGCGCGGCGATGCTGCTGGGCTGCAGCCAGTGGTCGATGCGTTGCCCGTTAACGCGGTCCAAGGACACGCTGGACAAGTGTTTGAACACGCTGGCGTGTGCCAACCAGCGCCCAGGCGAGCAGGGGAGCAGTTGAATACTGTCTTGCAATAAATACGGCTGCATGGCTTCGCGCAAAGCCTCTGATTCATAAGCGGTGATGGGGGTGGGAACACTCAAATTCACCTGCCCTTGGCTGATCTGCCAGTGGACTGCGTCGATGAATGCCCAGCCATGTTCTGTGGGGCAATGCAATCCAAGTGTGGCTGCGGCGAAAGCGGCCAAGGGAACTTG
>CANNNH010000128.1 GCA_947505915.1 Comamonadaceae bacterium | reverse complement strand
GAGATTTCCCTGCTTACCGTGTATTTTTGATAGTGTTCAGTGCCGGCATCATCGCCACCCTGTGGTTTGGTGTGGAGCGCACCATCTGGGGCGCCAAGGTGCGCGCAGCGGTGGACAACCGGGCCATGGCCCAGTCGATTGGCATCAACACCCGACGCCTTTTTGCCATCACCTTCGCCGTGGGCAGCGGATTGGCCGGCTTGGGCGGCGCCCTGGGTGCTGAGATTGTGGCCATTCAGCCCACCTACCCCTTTGAGCAATTGGTCTACTTTTTGATCGTGGTTTCGGTCGGTGGCCTGGGCAGTCTGCGCGGACCCTTTGTGGCGGCCCTGCTGATCGGCATCAGCGATACCGCCTGCAAATACTGGTTGCCGCAATTTGGCGCGTTCTTTATCTATATCGCCACCATTGGGCTGCTGCTGTGGCGACCGGCAGGATTGTTTGGGAAACGCACATGAGCCAGCACGTGGGATACAACGCCAACCCCCGCTTGCGCTGGACCGAAGCCCTTCCCTGGGTGGCCGCTGGGCTGGCGTTTTTTCTGCTCCCCGAATACCTATCCTTGGGCGCGCGCATCCTCACCTATATATTGTTTGCCTTGTCACTGGACTTGATCATTGGCTATGCCGGCATCATCACCTTGGGCCATGCAGCATTTTTCGGCCTCGGTGCCTATGTGACCGGGATCATGTCGGCCAAACTCGGTTTTCATGACCCCATTGTTCAGTTGCTCACCAGCGGGGTGGTGGCCGGTTTATTGGGCTTGGCCACCGGCGCCATCATCTTGCGGATGCACGGCTTGACGCAACTCATGCTGACCCTGGCCATTGCAGCCCTTTGCCTGGAGATCGCCAACAAAGCCACGCCAATCACCGGCGGGGCCGATGGCCTGTCGGGGGTGGTCATTGCGCCCATTTTTGGGCTGTTTGCTTTCGATATGTTTGGCAAAACCGCCTATTTATGGTGCCTGTTCTTGTTGTTCGTCGCCTGGTGGTTGGTTCGCCGTTTGATATACGCCCCATTCGGGGTGTCTCTCACGGGTATTCGCGAAAACAGCCTGCGCATGCATGCCATTGGGGCGCCCGTGGATGCCCGATTGCGCAAGGTTTACACCTTATCAGCCACCATGGCGGGCATGGCCGGCGCTTTGCTGACCCAAACCAACCAGTTTGTGGGCCTCAATGTCCTGGGTTTTGAGCCCTCGGGTGAATTGCTGGTGATGCTGATATTGGGCGGGGTGGGCCGCTTGTATGGCGCTTTTGTCGGGCCCTTGGTGTTTTTGGTGGCCCAAGATTTCCTGGCCAAGAAATTCCCAGAGTACTGGTATTTCGGCATTGGCCTGATGCTGGTGCTGGTGGTGTTGTTTGCGCGCGGCGGCATTTTGGGATTGATCGACGGCTGGGTGGCACGATTCAAAGGGAAATCCACATGAGCAGCGTGCTCGAAACCCGAGGCCTGTGCAAAAGCTTTGGGGCTTTGACCGTGGCCGACCAAATCAATTTTCGGCTGGAAGCCGGTTCACGCCATGCCCTGATTGGGCCCAACGGTGCGGGCAAAACCACCTTTGTCAACTTGCTCACAGGCAGGCTGACACCTACCTCTGGCCAGGTGTTCATTGGTGGCCAAGACGTGACCGCCCTGCCCCAAGCTGAACGGGTGCGCCGGGGCCTGGGACGGACCTTTCAAATCAATAGCTTGTTCAAAAAAATGTCGGTGCTCGACAACGTGGCCCTGGGTGTGGCCGAGCGCTTGAAAGTGGCCGACAAACTCTGGCAACCGGCGCGTGCATTCAATGCCGTGCGCGATGAGTCCATGGCTTTGCTCGAACTGCTGGGCATTGCGGCCGATGCGGGCCTGCGCATCACCGATTTGCCCTACGGCAAACAACGCTTGGTCGAGATTGCCATTGCCCTGGGTTTGCAGCCCAAGGTGCTGTTGCTCGATGAGCCTGCCGCAGGCGTGCCCTCCATGGAGTCGGACCGCATTTTGCAAGCGCTGGACGCCTTGCCCGCCGACATCGCCATCCTGATCATTGAACACGACATGGACTTGGTGTTTCGCTTCGCCAAGCGCATCACCGTGCTGGTGCAAGGCGAGGTGTTGTGCGAAGGGACCCCCCAGGAGATTGCCGCCGACAAACGCGTGCACCAGGTGTACTTGGGAGAGCAAAATGACTGAATCCAGCCCCCCCTTGGCCCTGCGCTTGCAAGGTGTCCGTGCGGGCTACGGCGAAACCGTGGTTTTGGAAGACATCAGCTTTGATGTGCCAGAACGGGGCGCGCTGGCCTTGCTGGGTCGCAACGGGGTGGGCAAAACCACCTTGTTGGCCACCTTGATGGGTCACACCCAATTGCATGGCGGTCGGATTGAATGCCGCGGCCAATCGATCGAACGTTTGCCCGTGCACGACAGGTCGCGCCTGGGCATCGGCTATGTGCCCCAAACCCGCGACATCTTTCCCTCACTCAGCATCGAAGAAAACCTGCAAGTGGCCGCGCGCAAAGGCCGCTGGCCCATGGAGCGGGTGTATGAACTGTTTCCCCGCCTTGCCGAGCGGCGCAGCCACATGGGTAACCAAATATCGGGGGGCGAGCAACAAATGCTCTCCATTGGACGCGCCCTGATGGGTGACCCGGCCATCTTGCTCCTGGACGAACCCATGGAAGGCCTGGCGCCCATCATTGTGGAAATGCTGATGCAAGCCCTGACCCGCTTGATCCGCGAGGAGGCGTTGACCGTGGTGCTGGTGGAGCAATCGGCCAAGCTGGCCCTGCAAGTCACCGAAGACGTGTTGGTGCTGAGCCGCGGCCGCATCATCCACAGCGGCAAAAGTGCCGAATTATTGGCCCAACCTGATCGGTTGGCTCAACTCATCGTGGCCCACTGAACGTGCCCACCCCAGGGCCCAAGCCAGCCCCATAAAATCAGGCCATGAGCGATACCGCCCAGTCCCCCCAGACCGCTTTGCCCAAAACCTTGAACCACAACGCATTTGTGTTGGCGGTGTTTTTTTTGTTTGTGGGCTTTTCAACGCTTTTCATCGACGCCCAACAACTGCGACATAACGCGCTGTTCATTCTTTTGCAAGGCCTGTCCTTTGCCGCAGGTTGGGCGTTCATGTGGGCATGGCTGCGCTACATTCGTCGCCCCCGCGCCAGAGCCTGAGCGGCCGCTGGCGCGCCTGAACCACCTCCCTCAGGCTGACACCCGCTAGCGCTGGTGTGGCTACAGGTTGTGATAAGCCGATTTGTGAACCAGGCAAAAGTCTTTCAATCCCACCATGTTTTTTTGCTCGGTGGTGTTGGCGTAAACCTCGGCCTTGATGCGATCTTGCTCAGCTTGGTTGACCTTGCTCACACATTTGCGCTTTTTAAAGGTGTCTTTGAAGCGTTCGGACACATCGCCTTTGAAGCTGCACATTTTTTCAATGGTTTCATTGAAAGCGGTGTCCCGCATGATGCGCACACAGGTGTGGGTTAAACCATCCGCCGGTTTTTGGGGCCAAGCGGGCATGCACAAGCCAAGGCCTAACAAAGCCCATGCGAGCATGCGCACGACACCGGGCCAGCACTTGCGAGCAAGCCCGCAAACAGTTTCTTGACCTTGTGCAAGATAGGGGCCGCTACAATTCAACATGGAATGCGGGTGTAGTTCAATGGCAGAACGGCAGCTTCCCAAGCTTTAGACGAGGGTTCGATTCCCTTCACCCGCTCCACAGGTCTGATGCACATGGCCTCAACACTCCTGATTTCAGCGGTCACTTCAGGGAAAAAGTACCCCAACTCGTACGCCCGCTCTAGGGTCGCCATCATAAAGTACCGCTTGCACCAAGGCTTGCACCAGGCCCTACTGGACTACCCATTGACCGATCTCCTGCCCTGACTTGGCCATTGGCAGCGACCCTGAACCCATTTTTGTGCCTCAGGAAGGGTTTCCCCCCAAACTGTTTTGTCCGCGCAGGATCAAACTGAAGTGTCGAAAAGTCATTTTCAGAACCACAACCCGGCAGGAGACTTTGATGTTTTTTTCATCGCGCACCGCTTGTACCTGGATCAGCCTGGTTTTTGTGCTCTCTATGGCATCCATTGCAAAAGCGCAAACAGCCAACTGGCCCAACAAACCCATCAAAATAATGGTCGGCAGCCAGGCTGGCACTGGCACCGACGCCATCACCCGTTTAGTGGCCGCCAAGCTCAGTGAGATATTGGGCCAAACCATTTTCATTGAAAACAAGTTGGGAGCAGGTGGGCAAATGGCGGCCGATCAAGTCTCCAAAGGCACGCCCGATGGATACACCTTGATATCCATATCCAGCGCCCACGCCAGTCAAGCGGCAACCTTGAAAACGGTTCCCTTTGATCCCGTCGATGGCCTGACATGGATATCCACTGTGGCGGTATATCCCTTGGTGATCGCTGTCGCAAACGACTCACCCATCACCAGCTTGCAAGACATGGTTCGCAAAGCCAAAGCGGCCCCGGGAACCATGAGTTATGCATCATCGGGCATCGGCAGCGCCTTGCACTTGGTGGGTGAATGGCTGGCCACCGAAGCGGACATTCAATTGACCCACATCCCCTTTCCGGCGGGTGGCGGGTTTGGCTATACCGATGTCATGGCGGGGCGGGTCAACATGATGATCAACATACCCAGTTTGATCGTACCCAACGTTCGGGCCAACAAGATGCGCGCCTTGGCCGTGACCTCTGCAGAACGCTACGCGCCCTTGCCCAATGTGCCAACGCTCAATGAAGTGATCCCCGGCCTGGAGGTGGAATCTTGGTTGGGCTTTGCCGCACCAGCGGGCACGCCCATGGACATTGTCCGAAAAATGAATGCGGCGATGAAAACAGCCTTGGACAACAAAGAGTTGCAAGCGCAAATGCAAAAAGCAGGTGTACAGCCTCAGTGGGCTTCGCCTGAGGCGTTTCGCACCATTGTCGAAAAAGGCATCGTCAAGTACCGCAGCATCGCACGCTCTAAAAACATAGAACTGCAGTGAATCAGGGCTTGGGGGCGCATCAGACGATGCCTCTCAAAACAAGCAGCATCCCTCCACCAGATGCAAAAAAAGCCACCCGAAGGGTGGCTTTTTTGCAATGGCTTTGTCAGATCAAGGGAACGCCGGTTTTGGATTGGATGAAGTCGCGGGTCACGCCCGACGCCAGTTCCACCAATTTGAGGCCTGCAGGCGTGACATCCATCACGCCCAGGTCGGTGATGATGCGATCGACCACCCCCACACCGGTCAAAGGCAAGCTGCAGTCGGCCAAAATTTTCAGGTCTTCGCTGCCGTCTTTTTTCTTGGCCACATGCTCCATCAACACAATGACGCGTTTGACGCCGGCCACCAGGTCCATCGCGCCGCCCATGCCCTTGACCATCTTGCCGGG
>CANNNH010000127.1 GCA_947505915.1 Comamonadaceae bacterium | reverse complement strand
CTTTAACTACGACACAGGCGAGCGCTATTTGTCTGTGGAAGGTTACTTTCCCGCGTGAAGGACTTTCGCGTTTTGGCGCTGATCGCGCCCATGACGCAACTCAACACCCCCTACCCGTCAAGCGCTTACTTGACGGGTTTTTTGCGTTCTCGGGGCGTAGACGCTCGGCAAGATGATTTGGCTTTAAAGCTGGTGCTGCGCATTTTCAGCTCAGAGGGTTTGAAGCAGGTTCAAACCATTGCCACAACGCAAGGGGTACATGAACGCAGCGCCAGTGTGAACTGCTTTTTAGACCATGCGCAGCGCTATGTCGATTGCATAGACCCAGTGATGGTTTTTTTGCAAGGAAGTGACCCCACCTTGGCGCACCGCATTTCGGCCCGCGGTTTTGTCCCCGAGGGTCCGCGCTTTGCAATTCTGGACAACACCGAGGACGACACCCTCACATGGGCCTTTGGTTCCTTGGGTGTGCAAGACCGCGCAAGGCACTTGGCCACACTTTTTTTGAATGACTTGGCTGATGTGCTGCGCGATGCGGTAGATGATAGGTTTGAGTTTGTGCGCTACGGTGAATCGTTGGCTTCCAGCCAAGCCAGCTTTGACCCACTGGCCAAGGCTTTAGCTGCGCCCCAAACCTTCATCGACCAAGTGCTGCATGCGTTGACACTTGAAACTTTTGAGAATCATCAACCGCAGGTGGTACTGTTGTCTGTGCCTTTCCCTGGCACGGTGTACGGTGCTTTGCGTATGGCGCAAACCATTAAGCAACATCACCCCGATGTAAAAATTGTCTTGGGTGGTGGCTATGTCAATACCGAACTGCGTTCATTGAATGAGCCCCGTTTGTTTGACTTTGTCGACTACGTCACCTTGGATGCGGGTGAACGCCCTCTGCTGGCTTTGCTTGAGCACTTACAAGGTAAACGCTCTGCTCAGCGATTGGTTCGCACCTTTAAGCGTGAAAACACCGAAGTGAAGTACACCCACTGGGCAGAGCCTGATATTGCGTTTGACGATGTAGGCACACCCACATGGGATGGCTTGCCTATGCAAAGTTATTTGTCCTTGTTAGACATGCTCAACCCCATGCACCGTTTGTGGAGCGACGGCAGGTGGAACAAACTAACAGTGGCGCATGGCTGTTATTGGAAGAAATGCAGTTTTTGCGATGTGTCTTTGGACTACATCTCACGCTATGACGCAGCGACTGCACACACATTGGTGGACCGCATCGAGCGCATCGTGGGCGAAACGGGTCAAAGTGGTTTTCATTTGGTGGATGAGGCCGCGCCTCCCAAAGCCTTGAAGGCGATGGCACAAGAGCTTTTACGCAGACGCATCAATATTTCTTGGTGGGGCAATATCCGCTTCGAAAAAACCTTCACGCCAGAGCTTGCCGAACTGCTGTCTGAGAGTGGCTGCATCGCCATGTCTGGCGGCTTGGAAGTGGCCAGCGACCGATTGCTCGCATTGATGCAAAAAGGTGTCACAGTAGACCAAGTGGCCCGTGTAACCCACGGGTTTTCCCAATCTGGAATTTTGGTTCACGCCTACTTGATGTACGGCTTTCCTACACAAACTGTGCAAGACACGGTGGACGCTTTGGAATATGTCAGGCAACTGTTTCTTCATGGTTGCATTCAAAGTGGTTTTTTTCACCGCTTTGCTTGCACCGTGCATTCGCCTGTGGGCATGAACCCGCAAGACTATGGCGTCACATTGATCCCTTTGCCAGAGGGTTCATTTGCGAGAAACGACATTGGTTTTGTAGACCCCACAGGCACTGACCATGATGTGTTGGGACGAGGCTTGAAGAAAGCCATCTACAACTATATGCACGGGCTAGGTCTAGAAGACGATGTGCGTGTGTGGTTCGATTTACCCAAAGGCCAAGTTCCTAAGCCTCGGGTGAAAAAAAACGCGATCGCCCAAGCCTTGGGCGAATCGCGCTGATATGACAGTTATTTAACTGTTTTGCAAAGCAGAGATGCGCTCTTCCAAAGGAGGATGCGAAGAGAACATCTTGCCTAAGCCACCGGTGATGCCCATGGCTTGCAAACTGGGTGGCAATCCCTCTGACTGCATATGTTGCAAGCGAGCCAAGGCATTGATCATGGGTTGTTTGCGCCCCATCAATTCGGCTGCACCCGCGTCGGCGCGGAATTCACGCTGACGGCTGAACCACGCCACCACGATGCTGGCGGCAATGCCCAACACAATGTCTAAAACGATGCTGGTGATGTAGTAGGCCATGCCTGGTCCGGTGTTTTCCTCGTCGTTTTTGCGCAAAGCGCTGTCAACCGCATAGCCAATGACACGACTGAGGAACACCACAAAGGTGTTGAGTACACCTTGCACCAAGGTCAGGGTGACCATATCGCCGTTTTGGATGTGCGCCACTTCGTGTGCGAGTACCGCTTCCACCTCTTCTCGGGTCATGCCCTGCAGTAAACCAGTGGAGACAGCAACCAGCGCAGAGTTACGGAATGCACCTGTGGCAAATGCATTGGGCTCACCTTCATAGATAGCCACCTCGGGCATTTCCAAGCCTGCGCGTTGCGACAAGTTTTTCACTGTGTCAAGCAACCAAGCTTCGTCAGCGTTTTGCGGTTGATCAATGACCTGTGCACCCGTGGTCCACTTGGCCATGGGTTTGCTGATGAGCAAAGAAATGAAAGCACCTCCGAAGCCCATCACCATGGCAAAGCCCAGCAATGCGCCGAGATCGAGTCCGTTGGAGGTCAGGAACTGGTTGACACCCAGCAAGCTGGCCACAATACCCAAGACCAGCATGACGGCCAAATTGGTGACGATGAGAAGAATGACGCGTTTCATGAAGTCCTTTGAACTGGCCAAGAAGTTGACCTGAGGTCGAAAATGGTAAGGGTAATTTTGTTTTTTTCAATACCCTTGCTTTTTTTGTGGACGAAACACCTGCTGGTCTTCATAAAAACCCATGTCTTCATTGGCTGGCCACCAAGCTGGAACCCCTAAAACGGGTAAGGGTAAAAAGGGTTTGCGTTCCATTTCATTTGCATGAATTTGCTGTGACAACCATGTATCCAAGGCGGCGTCACCTGCAGCTTGAATTTCTTCTGGCACAGGCACACAAAGAACATGCGCGGTTATGCCTTTGTAAGGCTTAAGCAACTTCTCTAGCAAGGCATGGCCAAACAGCGTGAGGTGTGCATCTTTCCAAGATTTTCGATGCGTCACAAACAATGCTTGCCAGTCTTGTGCATACAAGGCCTGCCACAAGACTTCAGGCGCGCACAGCAATGCGGCGTTTTCGTCGAACAAGGTGAGCGCATCGCGCAACGCTCCACGCTGCGCGGTCACACCTTCTTTTTGAATCGCTTGGGCTTGCAAGCGGTTGAGTTGTTGCTTTGTCTGAGGAAAGCGCAACCAACACAAGCCATTGAAAAAATCGTGGGCATTGTTGCGTGTGGGTACGGTGTGCGTTCTGTAGATAAAGGCTTCGTAGGCTTCATCGCTTGGCAACAGGGTTTGTGGTACTGCCACAAAGTCTGTTTGTTTGGCTGCCAAGCAGGCGTACAGGACATCAGGCTGCTGTCGCCATGCATTGAGAACATCTTCTCCAGTCAAATGCCATGGCCTGAACCACTCGTAGCTTTGAAAGGCTTCAAGGTCTATCAGGGAATGAACCGCCATCCCACAGTCTCCCCTGCCCGCAAAGGTTTGAGGCTGGTTTGTCCAAAAGGCAAGCTCTCAGGCAGGGTCCACGCTTGGCGTTGCAGGCTCACCTTGCTGGTGTTGCGTGGCAAACCATAAAAATCGGGGCCATGGAAGCTGGCAAAGCCTTCCAACTTGTCCAAAGCCCCTGCGCTGTCGAAAGCCTCGGCGTAAAGCTCTAGCGCTGTCAAGGCGGTATAGCAGCCCGCACAGCCACTGGCGTGTTCTTTCAAATGGGTGGCGTGAGGTGCGCTGTCGGTGCCCAAAAAGAACCTATCACTGCCCGAGGTGACAGCATCTACCAAAGCTTGGCGGTGCACTTCGCGCTTCAATACTGGCAAGCAGTAGTAATGCGGCCGTACACCACCCATGAAGAGCGCATTGCGGTTGTAGAGCAAATGGTGGGCTGTGACGGTGGCCGCGGTGAAGCGCCCTGCTTGTGCCACATACTGCGCAGCCTCGCGGGTGGTGATGTGCTCGAAAACGATTTTCAGCTCGGGGAAATCGCGTCGTAAAGGGATGAGGTGCTGGTCGATGAATACCGCTTCACGGTCGAAGAGGTCGATATTTGCATCCGTGACTTCACCATGCACCAGCAAAGGCATACCAATGCGCTGCATGGCCTCCAAAGCTTTGTAAGTGTGGGCGATGGAAGTCACACCAGAATCACTGTTGGTGGTTGCACCTGCGGGGTAGAGCTTTACAGCCACTACACCAGCGTCGTGGGCCTGCTCAATTTCGCTCGCAGGCGTATTGTCGGTAAGGTAGAGCGTCATCAAGGGCTGAAAAACCGCGCCATCGGGTAAGGCTTGCAAGATACGCTGGCGGTAAGCCAGTGCGAGTGCGGTGGTGGTGACGGGTGGCTTGAGGTTGGGCATGACCACCGCACGGGCAAATTGCGCAGCGGTGTGTGCCAGCACATGGTGCAAGACTTCGCCATCGCGAAGATGCACATGCCAGTCGTCGGGCCGAGTAAGGGTAAGGATCAGGTTGTTTTGAGGCATGGCTTGATTGTCTAACAGACACGCCCATGAAAAAACCCGCTGCCTTGTGAGCAGCGGGTTTTAGGTTTCTTTATCCTTTAACTGGCAACAAGGCCTGCGTGGGGATTAGAAGCTGTGGTGGATACCAAGGCCGTAACCTTTGACTTTGGTGTCTACGGTGGCTTTAGTTGATGTGCTGTTGTTGATGTGCAAGTAAGCTACTGTACGCTTGCTCAAAGCATAGTTTCCACCGTACTGCATGCCTTTGAGCGTGGTGTCACCACCTGTCGTATTGGCTTTGCCAGTTGAAGATGTCAGCATCAATGTTGCTGCGCCCATGGGAACAGCGATACCGGTCATAGATGCTTTAACGCCCCGACCATTATTCATGATTTTGCCATCAGAGTAAGTGAGTTTGGCCATACCCAAATCGTATTGAGCTGCAACAGTGGTTAACTTTGTGGTGCTGGTAGGAGCAGCAGTTACGCCTGCTCCAGCTATGTTTTGAGCTTTGATGGAGTCAGATGTGAAGCCGACGTTCAAAGGACCAGATGTATACAAAAGAGCATAGCCTGTGCTGTCAGCAGTTTTAGGGGCGCCATTGGCTGAGTTTGCACCAGCAAGCACTTTGGTGAGGGCGATTCTCACGCCAGGAACCAATGTGGGAGCCTCATATTGGATAGCATTGGCTTGGCGAAGGGGGTTATCGCCATCTGCACCTTGATTGCCTATCAACAAATTACCTACGT
>CANNNH010000126.1 GCA_947505915.1 Comamonadaceae bacterium | reverse complement strand
CCCAGCGTTCGATTTCATCTTGCAAAAATGCCTGTTGCTGGGCCGGCGGGATGTTGAGCAAACGCCCGCCGTCGCGCTCCACACGCGCAATGAACTCGGGCTCGCGGTTGATTTGCGCCATGGCTTCGCGCAGTTTGGCCACCACCGCAGGCGGGGTGCCGGTGGGGGCAAAAATGCCAAACCAGCTCTCGCCCTCAAAGCGGGTCAAACCGGTTTCGTTGACGGTGGGCACCTGGGCCAGGAGCGGGCTGCGCGCAGCGGATGAAACCACCAAGCCCTTGAGCTTGCCCGTCTGCACATATTGTTTGGAGGCCGACATGTTGTCAAACATCACGTCCAAGCGCCCGCCCATCATCTCTTGGTGGGCCGGTGCCGCGCCCTTGAAGGGCACGTGCAAAGCTTCAATGCCCAAACTGCTGAGCAACACCGCGCCCCACACATGCTGCAAAGTGCCCACACCGCCTGAGCCATAGCTGAGTCGGCCTGGGCGCTCTTTGCCGTACTTGACCAAGTCGGCCAGGTTGTTGACGGGCAAGTCGGCGCGCGCCAGCATGACAAACGGATAGGCCGAGATATAGCCCAAGGGGATGAAGTCGCGCGCGGGCTCATAGGACAGGTTTTTGATCAAGGCCTTGTTCATCACCATGTTGAAGATGCCGCCCATCAACAAGGTGTGGCCGTCGGCCGGGGCTTTGGCGACAAATTCGGTGCCCACCAAAGAGCCCGCGCCAGCGCGGTTTTCCACCACCGTGGGTTGGCGCAACACCTCGGTGAGCTTTTGCGCCATGTTGCGCGCCAAGATGTCGGTGCCGCCACCCGGTGGCTGGGGCACGACCAAGCGAACCGGGCGGTTGGGAAAGTCTTGTGCGCCCGCGGCCCAGCACAACAGCGCGGCCAACGCACCCACAGCGCCGCGACGCCAAATCAACCAAGTTTTATGTTCCATTTGAAGTCTCCTGAATGAGTTTGTTTGAATTCTTGGGGGCCGCTTGTTTGGGTCGAGCGCTGGTGCGCGTGAACCCAGGTGCCGCATGAGGGCGCGGCATCACACCGGCAAAAAGCCCAACTCGGCGCGCAACTCGGCCAAGGCCGGGCTGGCCATGTGCGCAATCAAGACCTGGGCCAGATCGGCTTGACGGGCCCGCTTGGCCAACACCGCGGTGTACATCGTGGCCAGCTCGTGCGACTTGGGCAAGTCGCCCACCAACTGCACGCCGGGGGTGGACAAAATTTCGGTCACCTGGGTGCAGCCGATGGCTTTGGGATCTTTGCTCAGGCCCATCGCCTTCATCGCGGTGGCACCGTTGGGGTGAGGCCGCAAGCGGTCGGCCAGCTCGTCGGCCACGCCCAGTTTTTGCAACACCTTCATGAAGTGAATGCCCGCCGTGGCCAGTTGCGGGTCGGGAAAGTAAATCGCACTGGCCTTGCGCAAGCTTTCGCGCAATGCATCGGGCGTGGCCACCGCGACGCGGGGTTGCCCGGCCAGCACGGCGACGCCGGTTTTGACCACACCGAGGTCGTGTGCCGTACCGGCCATGGCCAGCCCTTGCTTGATCAAATCTTGCACCATGGGCAACGTGAGGATGAGCACGTCACAGGGGGAGCCATCGGTGAGTTTTTGCTTCATGGCCCCGACCGCGCCAAAGGTGCCGCTCAGGTGCAGATCGTGCTGCGATTCAAAGTCATCGGCCAAGGCGCGCACCAAGCCTTGTGCCGCGCCCCCGCTCAGGATGTTCAAGGTGATCATGGTGCTCAGTCCATTTTGATGTTGGCGGTGCGGATGACCTGGGCCCATTTGGCCACATCGTCTTGGATGTACTTGTCAAACACGGCAGGGTTCATGACCATCGGCACCGCGCCCTGTTTCGCCCATTGCTGGCGCACATCTGCTTGGGAAGCGATTTTGGACACGGCTTGGTTGAGCCGATCGACCACATCCTTGGGCGTGCCTTTGGGGGCCATCAAGCCGACCCAAATGGTGGCCTCGTAACCGGGCACGCCGGCCTCGGACAAAGTGGGCACATCGGGCAACACCTCCGAGCGCTGGCGGCCGGTGGTGGCGATGGCGCGCACCTTGCCGGCCTTGACCTGCTCGGTCATGGTGGTCACGGCGTCGAACATCAAATCCACTTGGCCACCGAGCACATCGGTGCGCGCCCCCGAGCTGCCCTTGTAGGGGATGTGCACCAGGTCAATTTTGGCCATGCTTTTGAACAACTCGCCAGCCATGTGATAAGGCGTGCCCGGACCTGAAGACGCATAGTTGAGCTTGCCCGGTTGGGCTTGCGCGCGCTTGATCAGATCGGCCGCATTTTGCATGCCGGTGCCAGGATAGGCCACCAGCACCAGGTCAGAGTAGTTGATCGGGGCCACGCCCACAAAGTCGCGCAGCAAGCTATAAGGCTTGTTGGGAATCAGGGTTTCGTTCACCGTGGAAGCATTCGACATCAGCAACAAGGTGTAGCCGTCGGCTGGGGCTTTGGCCGCCACATCGGTGCCAATGACCGAGCCCGCACCGGGCTTGTTGTCGACCACAAAGGACTGGCCCAAGGCATCTTGCAAACGCTGGGCGATGAAGCGCGCATAGTTGTCGGCCGGCCCACCCGTGGCAAAGGGCACGACGATTTTGACCGGGCGCTGGGGATAGCCTTGGGCCCCCACCCAGGTGCTGGCGGCAAGCGCCACCACCAAAGTCAACAGGTTTCGGCAATGTGGAAATAAGCTTCTCATGATCGGTGTTCTCACTCTAATTTGCCCATGCGCCGAACCACATCGCTCATGCGCTTGATATCGGCTTGGACGTACTTTTCAAAATCAGCGCTGTCCAAAAATTGGACCGGGCTGCCTGCATTGTGGATGACCTCTCGGGCCTTGCTGTCTTGCGCGGCCATGCGCGCTGCGGTGCGCAGGCGCTGCACCACCGCTTCGGGTGTGCCACTGGGCACAAACAGCCCCGACCACTGGGCGTATTCGGCATTGAAGCCTTGGTCTTTCAGGCTGGGCACATCGGGCATGGACTCGAGCTTGCCCGTGCCCCAGTGGCCAAGCACCCGGATCTTGCCCGCTTTGACATGCTGCAACACGGTGGCCGGCCCGGTGGAGACGGCCTCAATTTGCCCACCCAACAAAGCCAGCACCGCCGGACCCGCGCCGGTGAAGGGCACATGGGTGAGTGCGATGGCGCTGGTTTGGGCCAATATTTCCATCGGCACATGCATGGTGCCGTAATTGCCCGATGACCCATAGTTGATGGCCTTGGGGCGGCGGCGGGCATCTTCCACAAATTCTTTGGCGGTTTTCCACGGCGCATCGGCGCGCACGGCCAACACCGTGGGGTCGGCGGTGTAGCGGGCAATGGGGCGCAAATCGGTGTGGGCATACATGGCGGGGCGACCGACCAAGGTATCAGCCTCGGGGATCACGCTCAAAGATGACAAGGCCATCAACACCGTGTATCCATCGGGCTTGGCCTTGGCCACCACACCCATGCCAATGCCGCCGCCCGCGCCGGGCTTGTTCTCGATCACCACGGGCTGCCCGAGTTCGCGCGCCATGGCCTCGGCCACAGGCCGGGCCACGATATCGGCCACGCCACCTGGTGGAAAAGGCACAACCATGGTGATGGACTTATTGGGAAAGGCGGGCAGTGTTTGTGCCGCCAACGGGGCACTGAATCCAACCGCTGCCATCCACATGGCAGCAGCAAAACATTGAAGGGGGGGCAAGGGATTTGTCATTGGGTCTCCTGGAGATGGTCTCGCTTGCGGCATCCGCCGAGGTCAGTGCACTCTATCACCCTTGAGCGGTGTTTTCTGGCCAAGGGTTTAGGGTGGGTTCGCCATGATGCGTATTGCCTGCGCGCACCTCAAACCATCAAGGGCGGATCTTGCATGGCCTCGATTTGCTCTTGCAGCATATTGACTTGGCCGCGCCAGTAGTCGGGCCCGTCGAACCATGGAAAGTGAAGCGCGAATGACGGGTCGTCGCGCCGCCGCGCCAACCAGGCGCTGTAGTGGATCAGGCGCAAAGTGCGCAAGGGCTCGATCAAGGCCAGTTCGCGCCGGTCAAACGCGCGCATGGATTCGTAGCCGTCGATCAACTGCCCCAATTGCCGCGTTCGCTCCGCACGCTCGCCGCTTTGCAGCATCCACAGGTCTTGCACCGCCGGGCCTTGGCGGGCGTCATCGAGGTCCACAAAGTGCGGTCCGCCCTCGGGTCGGTCGGTGGGGGTCCACAAAATATTGCCGGGGTGACAGTCGCCGTGCAAGCGAATGGTTTGCACCCCACCGGCTTGGCCCACCGCCGCCGCGTCCCACGCTTGGCGCACCAAGGTGAGGGCTTGCTCACTGAGCGATGCCCATTCTGTGCGTACCTCTGGGGCCACGGCATCTTGGCTGAGCAACCACTCGCGCGGCTCCGCCCCAAAGGTTTGCAGATCCAAACTCGGGCGCTGGGCAAAGGCCGAGCGCTGGCCCACGTTGTGGATGCGGGCCAAAAAGCGGCCAATCCACTCCAGCACCTCGGCGTCATCCAACTCGGGTTGCCGCCCCCCGCGGCGCGGGCTGACACTGAACCAAAAACCCGGGTGCTGTGCTTCGTCCACCGCCAAATGATGCAGTTGTTGCCCTTGCAAGACCATCGGGGGCACCACCGGAATGTCTTGCTGGGTCAACTCAGTGGCAAAAGCATGCTCCTCTTCTATGGCCGCTTGGGGCCAGCGCAAGGGCCGATAAAACTTGGCCACCACGGCCGAGTTGTCGTCGAGCATGGCCAGATACACGCGGTTTTCGTAAGAGCTCAAAGCGCTCAATCGACCATCCACCGCCAAGCCCAAGTCGGACAGGGCATCGAGCACGCGCAAGGGAGACAGGGCTTGGAAAAACGGTGCCACCGCCTCACACCCCCCAAACAATGGGTTGTTGGGCGCGTTCACAGCGCTCGAGCATGGCGATGAAGGGCTGCACCCGCTGGCGCAAGGCCACGGCGGGTGTGGGCGGGGGCTTTTCGCCCCGATCTCGGGCGGCTTGGACTGCCTGCGCCTGGGCCTGCTCGGCCTGGGCCACGGCTGCTTGCAAGGCCTGCACCGCTGCGGCCATGGCGGCCGGCTCGATGATGCCTTGGGCCGCCTCGGTTTTGCCCAAGATGGACAAGATTTGGCGGGCGTTTTCGGGCAAAAAGATCAGGTCACCCGCCGCCTTGGATTTGAATTTGTAAATCATGATGGCATTGTGCGCCGTGAATCGCCCGGTACGGCCCCGCCTGCGCCCTGGGTTTGCCCAAGATCAAAGAAATAGCCACAGCGCTTGACAAGGATTGCTTTAAGCCTCAACAATTCGGGCATGAATATCTTATGCATCGGTGGTGGGCCGGCGGGTTTGTACTTCGCCCTGCTCATGAAAACCCAAAATCCCCAGCACCACATCACCGTGGTGGAACGCAACCGCCCCTACGACACCTTT
>CANNNH010000125.1 GCA_947505915.1 Comamonadaceae bacterium | reverse complement strand
GGCTTTGGGCCTTGGGCCGCAGCGGGCCACTGAAACAGGCCGGCCACGGCCAGGCTCAGGCTTGCGACCAGGCCCCGTCTTGCGGGAAGGCCAAAGCCTGCGAGCCAGCTGCGCCTCGCAGCGACCCGCCCAGCCCAAAGAGAGGATGTGTGCAACGCGCCCATCAAGAGGCATTCAATTTTTGGATCAAGGGCAACACCTTGCTGGACAAGATGGCAGGGGTCACCTCGCCCACCGCCTTGTAGCGGATCACCCCTTGCTTGTCGATCACATAGGTCTCGGGCACGCCATACACGCCGTACTGGATGCCCACGCGCCCATCCAAGTCCATCACCGACAAGACATACGGGTTGCCATAGCGCGACAACCACACCTGGCTGCGTTCGCGGGCGAATTGCAGCTTGGCGTTACCGTCCATGCCCTGAGCTTGCACGTCCTGGGGCTGAATTTCCTTGTAACTCATGCCCACAATCGGGACTTGATGGCGCTGGGCAAAGTCCACCAGCAGCGGATGCTCTTGGCGGCAGGCCACGCACCAAGTAGCCCACACATTGAGCAACCAGACCCGGCCTTGCATCTCGGCGGGGCTGAACGTGCCCGCCGCCGGATCGAGCATGGGCAGGCTGAAGGCGGGCGCTGGCTTGTTGATCAAGGGGGATGGAATTTCATGCGGGTCGCGCTGCAAGCCCAGGCCCAAAAAAATCACCAAGCCAAAAAACAAACCCAAAGGGATGAGAAATTTTTTCATGCGCCAACCTGCGGCGCCACACCGGCGGGCATGGGTTCAGTGCGCGCGCTGGCGGCGCGGTAGCGCCGGTCCACGGCGGCCAGCGCACCCCCCAAGACCATCAGCAACACCCCGGCCCAAATCCAGGGCACAAAAGGCTTGTAATACACCCGCATGCTCCATTGCGGCGTGGGTCCATCAATCGGGTCGCCCAGCGACACATACAAATCGCGGATGAAGCCCGAATCGATCGCCGCCTCGGTCATGGGCATGGCGGTCGAAAAATAACGCCGCTTTTCTGGGTACAGCCGGTCGATGGGCTGGCCGTTTTTCAGCACCTCGACATCGGCGCGCACCGCCCGGTAATTGGGCCCCTTGACCTCGGACATGCCTTGCAAGCGAAACGCATAGGGCGCGATGGTCACCACGTCACCCACGCCCATGCGCACATCGCGCTCGACTTCATACGACTTCACGCCCGTGATGCCCGCCACCACCACCGCCAAACCGATGTGGGCGCATTGCATGCCCCAATAGGCTGCACCAATTTGCCCCGGTTGCTGCCAGCGCAAAACCATGTGTTGCACCGACCCCAGGACCACCCAGGCGGCCAAGAAAAACCCAAATGCCGCGCCGATGGACCATTCACCCGCCAGGGCCGGTGCAGCCAAACCCACACCCAATGCGGCCAGCGCCACCCAGCGCAAACGCAGCAGCAACTCGCTCCAGTTCGACTCGCGCCAACGCACCACCGTGCCCGGCACCATGATGACCAACAAAGGCACCATCAGGGGCACGAACACTGCATTGAAATACTGTGGCCCCACCGACAACTTGCCCAGGTCAAGGGCATCGATCACCAGGGGGTAGATGGTGCCCAGCAGCACCGCCGCACAAGCCACCACCAGCAACACACTGTTGGCCAAGAGCAAGGTCTCCCGCGAGAACAAACTCACCGCCTGCCCCATGCGCACCTTGGGCATGCGCCAGGCGTACAAGGTGAGCGAAAAGCCCACCACCACAACCAAAAACATCAAGATGAACACGCCACGCTTGGGGTCAGACGCGAACGCATGGACCGATGTGAGCACCCCCGAGCGGACCAAAAATGTGCCCAACAGCGAGAGCGAAAACGCGCTGATCGACAGCAACACCGTCCAGGCCTTGAAGTTGCCGCGCTTGTCGCTGGCCATGAGCGAATGGATCAGCGCCGTGCCCACCAGCCAGGGCATGAGCGAGGCGTTCTCCACCGGGTCCCAAAACCACCAACCGCCCCAACCCAATTCGTAATAAGCCCACCACGAACCCAGGCCAATGCCAAAGGTCATGAACAACCAAGCCACCAAGGTCCACGGCCGCGACCAACGCGCCCAGGCCGCGTCCAAACGCCCTGCCATCAAAGCCGCGATGGCAAAGGCAAAGGCCACCGAAAAGCCCACATAACCCATGTACAGCATGGGCGGGTGAATGATCAAACCGGGGTCTTGCAGCAAGGGGTTCAAGTCGCGCCCATCGGCAGCGGCCGGCAACAAACGCTCAAAGGGGTTGGACAAGGCCAAGATGAACAGCAAAAACCCCACCGACACCCAACCCAACACGCCCACCACCCGCGCCACCATGGCCTGGGGCAGGCTGAAAGAAAACGCTGCCACCGCCGCCGTCCACATGGCCAGCATCAGCACCCACAACAACAACGAGCCCTCGTGGCCGCCCCACACCGCGGCCACCCGGTACACGGTGGGCAACAAAGAGTTGGAGTGCTGTGACACATACAAGACGGAGAAGTCGTTGTTCACAAAACACGCCGTCAAGGCCGCAAACGACAGCGCCACCAGGCCAAAATGGGCAAATGCCGTCGGACGCGCCAGCGCTTGCCAGGCGGCGCGTTCGCGCCAGGCGCCCAGCAACGGCAGGGTGGCCTGAACGCAGGCCACCAACAGCGCCAGGATCAGGGCAAAGTGACCAAGTTCAGCGAGCATGGTTGTCTTTCATGGTTTGACCGTTTGGGCCGCTTGGCCCGCGGTGGCTTTGTCCAAGGCGTGCTGGGCCTCGGGCGGCATGTAATTTTCGTCGTGTTTGGCCAACACCTCGGTGGCGGTGAACAAACCATCCGCCCCCAAGCGCCCCTGGGCCACCACGCCCTTGCCCTCTTTGAACAAATCGGGCAGCAGGCCGCTGTAAACCACGGGAATGTCGCGGGCCGTGTCGGTCACCACAAACTGCACTTGCATGTCTTGGCGCTGCAAGCTGCCGTCCTTGACCAAACCCCCAATGCGAAACATCCGACCTTGGGGGGCCTCGCCTTGGGCCACCTGGGTGGGGGTGAAGAAAAACACCAAATTGCTCTGAAACGCATTGAGCACAAAAGCGGCTGCGGCGGCCAGCACCAGCACCCCTATCGCCACCCACATGAAGCGGCGTTGGCGCGCCGTCATGGCTGCGCCCCCGCGCTGTCATGCGCATGCGCGGCCTGCTCGGCACGCAGCCAGGCCAAGGTGCGAACGCGCTCGCGCCAGGCCCACCATGACTCAAGGCCCAGCAGGGCAAAACTCACGCCCACACTGCCCCACACGTACAGCGCATAACCGCCCATGTGCCAAAAAGCCGCCCAACTCTCCCACCTCATGACCGCACCCCCGGGTTGACTTCGGGCAACTGGGCCACCCAATCGGCATGGCGTTCACGCTGCAAGATCAGGCTACGGGTGCGGTAGAGCACGATGGCCAGCGTATAAACCCAGCACGCCAAAGCCATGAGCAACATGCCCCACAGCATGGTTTGCGCCATGCTGGGCGCCCGGGTCAAGGAGACGGAAGCACCCTGGTGCAAGGTGTTCCACCATTTGACCGAGAAATAAATGATGGGCACATTGACCGCGCCCACAATGGCCACCAAAGCCCCCGCGCGATCGGCCCGGCGCGGGTCTTGAATGGCCGAGGTCAAGGCGATGAAGCCGATGTACAAAAAGAACAAAATCAGCTCTGACGTCAGCCGTGCATCCCACACCCACCAGGCACCCCACATGGGTTTGCCCCACAAGGCACCGGTCCACAGTGACAAGAACGCAAACAAAGCCCCGGTGGGCGCCAAGGCTTGGCTCAGCATGCCAGCCAATCGGGCGCGAAACACCAAGCACACCACGCCCCAAAAGGCCATGGCCAAATAAATGATCATCGACATCCATGACACCGGCACATGGACAAAAATGATGCGATAACCTTCGCCCTGTTGGGCATCGGTGGGGGCCACCATGAAGCCCACCCACATGCCTGCCAGCGCCAAAGCCAGGGCCAGCAGCGCCAAGGGCTTCCAACACACACCGGCCAAACCATAAAAGGTCTGGGGTGCGGCGTAATGGGTCCAGGCAATGCGGCGCATGGGTTTACTCCAGGGCGATGCGCAAGGCCTGGGCACAGGCCCAGGGACTGAACAAGCCAGACAAAAGCAACAAAGCCATCAATATCGACAAATGAGCCTCGCTGCCCAAACCGGCGGCCAAGGCCTCGACCGCACCGGCGCCAAACACCAGCACCGGCACAAACAAGGGCAGCACCAACAAGGCGAGCAAGACACCGCCGCCACGCAAACCCAGGGTCAGGGCTGCGCCAATGGCTCCAATACAAGACAACACGGGGGTACCGATCAAGAGGGACAGGGCCAACACGCCCAGGGCATCGCCAGACAGGTCAAACAAGACCCCCAGCAAGGGTGCCAATAATACCAATGGCAAACCGCACAAGACCCAATGCGCGGCGATTTTCGCCACAACCAGCAAGGTCAATGGCGTGCCCGACAACAGCATTTGCTCCAACGTGCCATCGCGGTGGTCGGCCTCAAACAAGCGGTTCAGCGCCAGCAAGCTGGCCAACAATGCCCCCACCCACAGCACGCCGGGCGCGAGCATGCGCAAAGTGGCCCGCTCGGGGCCCACCGCCAGCGGGAACAAAGCGGCCACCACCACAAAGAAAAACACCACCGTCAGCACCTCGCTGGGGCGGCGCAAAGCCAACAGCAGATCGCGGCGCAGCAAAGACCACAGCGCGCTCATGCCCGGCCCAATCGGTGGCTGCGGTTGTCGCCGCTGGTCAAATGCACCGCCTGGTGGCTGGTGAAGACCACCATGCCCCCGCGCGCCACATGGTTTTGCATCAGCGCTTGCAACACCCCGCAGGCGGCGGTGTCCAAGGCCACAAAGGGCTCGTCAAGCAACCACAGCCGTGCCGGGCTCAGGCCCAAACGGGCCAAGGCCACGCGGCGCTTTTGGCCTTGGGACAAGACCTGCAACGGCAGGTGCTCACGCCCGCGCAAACCCATTTGGTGCAAGGCCTGCTGGGCCGCATCGGGCACCCACACCTGGCCGTTCAAGGCCGCAGCGAAGTGCAGGTTTTCCAAAGCGCTCAGGCCTTCTTTCAAGGCCAATGCGTGGCCGAGGTAGAGCATGTCGCGCAAAAAGCCTTCGCGATCCTGTGTGGTGGGCTGTCCCGCCCACAGCACCTGCCCGGCCAAGGGCGCCGCCAGCCCGCACAACAAACGCAGCAAGCTGGTTTTGCCACTGCCGTTGTCGCCTTGCAGGTGCAGGCTTTGACCGGGCGAGACCGACAGGTTGAGCCCTTCGAACAGCGTTTTGCCACCGCGCTCGCAAGCCAAATCGCGGGTTTCCAAACCGGTGTGGGGCAGCATCACATGTAGGGGCCGAACAGGGTGATGACCTCACCCCCGCTGCCCATTTTGAAGCGCGCC
>CANNNH010000124.1 GCA_947505915.1 Comamonadaceae bacterium | reverse complement strand
TCTTGTCGTTGTCCTTCAAATCCCTTGCCGCCTTCGTCGTGCTTTCACAGCTGATGGCTTGTGGTGGTGGGAATGAGTTTGCGCCGGTGGTGACGGGTGTCAGCGCACTTTTTTTGCAATACAACCGTAAGGCGGTCATAAACATAGGTGGCAATTACCTGCGTAACAGCATGACCGTGGACACGGGCGGTGCTTGCACCGACCCCAGTTTTGCGGCCAGCAGCAGCACCAGTTTGGTGGAGCTCAACTGCACGGTGGTCAAGGTCGGGGCCATGCCCCTCACCGTCAAAGACGGCAGCGGTCAGGTCATTTACCAAACCACGCTCTCGGTACCCCAGCCTCGGGTCAGCATCGCCACCAGCAGCGGCACCATGGTGGTCGAGTTAGACCCAGCTGTAGCCCCCATCACGGTCGACAACTTTCTGGGCTATGTGAACCGCGGCTTTTACAGCAACACCTTATTTCACAGGGTGATCAAGGGCTTCATGGTGCAGGGCGGCGGGTACACCACGGGCTTGGTCAAAAAAACCGGGCAGTTGGCACCCATTACGCTGGAGAGCGACAAAGGCTTGTCTAACCTGCGCGGCACCATCGCGATGGCCCGCACGGACGAGCCCAATTCGGCCACCTCCGAGTTCTTCATCAACGTGGTGGACAACCTGTTCCTGGACTACAAAAAAGACGTCAACCTGGGCTATGCCGTGTTCGGGAAAGTGGTTCAAGGCATGGATGTGCCCGACGCCATCGTCCTGCAACCAACGCAAAGCATCAGCGGCATGAGCGATGTGCCCGTGAACGATGTGACCATCACGTCCATTCGGCAAACCCAATAACCCCCATCCCCGAATCTTCTGTTGCCGCTATCGAGACCGTTTTTGGCGCGAGCTGGACGATATCGAAGCCGCGTCCATCGGTTGGATTCCTTTGGAGCCGGGGGTGTTTCTGCTCGTCGGCTCAGACCAAGCGGCGGTTGAGGGAAGTTCAAACATTTGCCTGAGCAAGATCAACACCTGTTTCAACTGATTACGGCTCATCATTCCGGTAAGATAACCAGTTGTTTTTTAGGCGCATTTCTAAATGAATACCTTCCTTCACGTCGGCAGCGGCCCTAAGCGCAAAGACCGCACCACCAAGGCCCTCTCGTCTGCTGACTGGACGGAGCTGCGCTTTGACATTGACGAGTCAGTCAAGCCTGACTTGGTCGGCACCATGACCGACATGTCCTCTGTTTCTTCTGAATCGGTGGACGCGGTTTTTTCTTCTCACAACATCGAGCATTTGTACCCGCATGAAGTCCCTCAGGCTCTGGCTGAGTTTATTAGGGTGCTTAAGTCAGATGGCATTGCTGTCATAACTTGCCCTGACCTGCAAAGCGTTTGCAAGCTGATTGCCGAAGACAAACTGACCGATGCGGCCTACACCAGCCCTGCCGGCCCCATAGCGCCTATTGACATCTTGTACGGCCTGCGCTCTTCCATGGCACAGGGGAACTTGTACATGGCGCACCGCTGCGGGTTTACACAGAAGGTGTTGACTGCAACCCTGCAAGCTGCTGGCTTCAAGTCGGTCGCTTCCATGTCTCGGGGCCACCCTTACTTTGACCTCTGGGCTGTGGCCAGCAAGTTGCAAATGCCTGAAGAGCAAATGAAAGCCCTAGCGCTTAAGCACATGACGCCGTTGTAACTTGCTGCAAGGGCAATATGACGCTACAAAGCATTAACTCGCAGATTATTCGCCAAGCATTAAAGGGGAATTTAGCCGAACTGGCACAATTGATCACGTCGAAACTTCTACCCTTAGCCTTAGGGTAGACAGCGCAGCCTGACCGATATCTCCGCAAAGCTTCATGGAACTGGACTTAACTTACTTGAAACAAGAAGACCGCATGAGTTTGTCTTTGCGGGGTCACGCCGATTGGTTGGTCACGCGCGGCTTGCTGCTCAAACTCTTGCCCGCTTGGGTCGAGAAGCTCCAAAGCATTGATTTGCCCTCGGTGGGTATTCCATTAGGGCCGCGTGATTTAGGGCAAGAGCACGCCTTGTCCTTGGAGTTCGATGGCCCAAAGTCAACCAACTTCCAACCGACTAAGGTATCTCCTGACACTTTGCTAATTGAAATCAAACTGACGGTAGACGCTTTGGGGGCCAAGCTGCATCTGATTGGCCAAGGTAGAGAGAGCCAGTTGGCTTTGACGCGCAAAGAGTCTCACACCTTGCTGGAGATGTTGGCGCAAAAGGCAAGGGCTGTGGGCTGGCTCGATACGGTGCAATTGCCCCGCTGGCTGGGGGTGAAGTAGTCATGACCGCCATTTATTACCACCCCGAGGCCTACACCACCAGTGGCCCCAAGCTTATGGGGCGAAATGCAGCAGGTGAGTCTTTTTTGCGAGGATTTTTAAAGCACAGTAACGCATCTGAATTTTGGGTGCAGGTGCACCAGCTTGACCACGCGAGTCACTTTGCCCAGACCGTTAAATCACTGGGCAGAACGCAGGCCATTAAAGTCGTTGACAAAAACACACTTGGTGCTTTGTCGCAAGCTGGTGTGGTGTATTACCCAGGCCCGGGCATTGGCGAACATGCGTTTCACCGTGCCGCCTATGGCCATAACGCCTGGAGCCTGTGTGGCATCACCCACACCACTTCTTCTGCAGGGGCCATGGATGCATTGGCGGGTTTGATCACCGCCCCCGTTCAACCTTGGGATACGGTCATCTGCACCTCAACGGCTGTTAAAGACAACGTCACCCGTCTTTTGCAAGCTCAGGTGGACTACCTCAAAGACCGTCTTGGCATATCCAAGTTGGTCTTGCCCCAGTTGCCCGTGATCCCACTGGGCATTCACACCTCTGACTTTGTCTTTAATTCAGATCAAAAGGCTGCTGCCCGTGCTTCATTGGCTGTGTCGCCCGATACCTTGGTCGTTTTATTCATGGGCCGATTGTCGTTTCATGCAAAGGCTCATCCGCTGGCCATGTACCAAGCGATTGAATCGGCCGCAAAGTCCACGGGCAAGCAGCTGGTGCTGGTTGAATGCGGCTGGCACGCCAACGAATTCATCGCTAAATCTTATGCCGATGCAGCCCAGCTGGCTTGCCCCAGCGTGCGGGTGGTCACGCTCGATGGCCGCAAAGCCGAAGAACGCCAAACCGCTTGGGCCGGAGCGGACGTGTTCTGTTCCTTATCAGACAACATCCAAGAGACCTTTGGTATCGTGCCTATCGAAGCCATGGCCGCCGGTCTGCCCGTGGTGGTGTCGGACTGGGATGGTTACAAAGACACCGTGCGCGACGGAGTGGACGGGTTTCGCATTCCTACATTGATGCCCGAAGCCGGCCTAGGCGCAGACTTGGCGTTGCGCCATGCTTTAGAAATTGACACTTACGACATGTATTGCGGCCACACCTGTTCACTGGTGGCGGTGGATGTGCAGGCTGCGGCGCAGGCTTTTGAAAAGCTGTTCTCCAGCCCCGAACTGCGCCGCCAGATGGGCGAGGCTGGCAAACAGCGGGCACAGCAGGTCTATGACTGGAAAACGGTCATTGCCCAATACGAGTCACTGTGGGCGCAGCAGACGGAAGTGCGGTTGGCGGCAAAAAACGATATAGAAAAGAACCATACACCCCCCCTTGCACACCCCTGGCCTGCCCGCATGGACCCTTTCCATGCCTTTGCCAGCTACCCCACGCACGCACTGTCGCCACAGACTGTTCTGGCCTTGGTCGACGCCGATGCAGACACCGCTATTAAAAGGGCACTGGCCTACCGTCAACTGACCATGGTTGACTTTGCCAAAATCATTTTGCCTACCGAGGCAGAGATTCGCTCCGTCCTTCAGCTGGCCCAGCCGCCCAGCGCGGCTTCTTCTTTGGTGCAAGGCATCGCACAAGACCGCAGGGCATTTGTTTTCCGGGCTTTGGTTTGGTTGGTCAAGCTGGGCGTGCTGAAGGCGGTTGCCCCCGAGGACACCCCGAGGACAAGCCTATGAACATTCTGTTCATCCACCAAAACTTCCCTGGGCAGTTTAAGTTTTTGGCTCCGGCGTTGTCTCAGCAAGGCCACACCGTGGTGGCCATGACCATGCAAAAGAGTTCGGGCACTCAGTGGCAAGGGGTCAAGCTGGTTTACTACGCCGCCAGCCGGGGCACTACGCCCAGTGTGCACCCTTGGGTGTCCGACTTTGAGACTAAGACGATCCGAGGCGAGGCTTGCTTTAAGGCGGCCTTGCAGATGAAGGAGGCCGGGTTCGAGCCGGATGTGATCATTGCCCACCATGGCTGGGGCGAGAGTCTGTTCATCAAAGATGTCTGGCCAAAATCCAAGCTGGCCATTTACTGCGAGTTCTTTTACCACCCTGAGGGGGCGGATGTGGGGTTTGATCTGGAATTTCCGCCCAAGGATATAGGCGACGTGTGTCGGCTGAGGCTCAAGAACCTCAACAACCTGCTGCACTTTGAGGTCGCCGAAGCAGGCATCAGCCCAACGCATTGGCAGGCCAGCACTTTCCCCGAACCTTTTCGCTCCAAGATCACAGTGGTGCACGACGGCATCGACACTGTGTCAGTGGCACCCAACCCGAATGTGAGCCTGACGCTGAATGGCAACCTGGTGCTGACCAAGCAGGACGAGGTCATCACCTTCGTGAACCGCAACTTGGAGCCTTACCGCGGGTACCACATCTTCATGCGGGCCTTGCCTGAGATCTTGAAGCGCCGCCCCAAAGCAAGGGTGCTGATTGTGGGCGCCGATGACGTGAGCTACGGCGCACGTCCTGAGAATGGGCAGAAGTGGAAAGACATCTTCGCTAAAGAAGTGCGCCCACTTATCAGTGATGCCGATTGGAGCCGTGTGCACTTTCTGGGTAATCTGCCCTACACCGCTTTTATACCGCTGCTGCAACTCTCCAGCATGCATGTGTATTTGACCTACCCGTTCGTATTGAGTTGGAGTTTGCTAGAAGCCATGAGCGTAGGCTGCGCTATTTTGGCCAGCGACACGCAACCGCTGCACGAAGCCATCAAACACAACGATACCGGACGACTGGTGAATTTCTTTGATGTACAAAAACTCGCCAGTGAAGTATGCGCGCTGCTAGATGATCCTGAAGAAAGAGTACGACTGGGAGCCAATGCCAGAGCGTTTGCACAGACCAACTACGATCTTCAAACTGTCTGCTTGCCTCGCCAGTTGGCATGGGTGCAAACACTGGGACCATAATCCACCGAATTACTCAAGCTTTTGAAGCCGTTGGGTGCACGGTAAGCGCAGGTGAAAAATGTTATTGTTAATTTAGCGTTTTTAGTGATATATTTGATAATTAGGTTATTTAATAGAGAGCTTATATGCCAACAGATGCAGAACTAGCCGCCGCCGCAGCGAACTTGCCTCCCCAAGTAGGCGTCCCGCCACCGCCACCAATTCCTGGCAATAACCAAAATTTTCAGCCGCCTGCGCCTTGGGTGCCCAATCC
>CANNNH010000123.1 GCA_947505915.1 Comamonadaceae bacterium | reverse complement strand
TTGGTCTTGCCCCAAGGACTGACCCGCAGTTACTCGTTGCTGAATGCGCCGGGTGAGGCCCACCGGTATTGGGTGGCGGTGCAAAAAGACCCGCAAAGCCGGGGCGGCTCGAGTTGGATCCATCAGCAACTCAAAGCCGGTGACCCGATCAAGGGGCACCCGCCGCGCAACCACTTTGCGTTGGTCGAAGGCCAAGCCCCGGTGGTCTTGATCGCGGGTGGCATTGGCGTCACCCCATTGGTCGCCATGGCCGCGCAACTCAACCAGCGCCAAACCCAGTGGGTGATGCATTACAGCGCCCGCACCCGTGCGCGGGCGGCCTTTGTTGCGCATTTGCAAGATTTGCAAGCCGCTTCCGGGGGATTGGGGCAATTGCACCTGAACTTTGACCAAGAGCCTGGCGGGAAAATGCTGGACTTGGCCGCCATCGTCAACGCCGCACCGGCGGACACCCATTTTTATGCCTGTGGCCCGGCCCCCATGCTGGCCGCCTATCAAGCCGCCGCCAGCCAACGGCCCACCGAGCAGGTTCATTGGGAGCATTTTTCAGCGGCCCCAGCAGCGCCACCGGCCGGCGGCTTTCAGGTGCACTTGGCGCGCAGCGCGCGCAGCTTCACCGTGGCCCCCGGGGCCAGCATCTTGGACACCTTGCTCGACAACGGCGTGAGCGTGTCTTATTCGTGCATGGAAGGCGTGTGCGGCGCTTGTGAAACCCGCGTCATCAGCGGCGAGGTGGACCACAAAGACCTGATCCTCACGCCCAACGAACAAGCGCAAAACAAAACCATGATGATTTGCTGCTCAGGTTGCAAAGGCGCTGAGCTGACGCTGGATTTGTAAATCGGCTGATGCCCCGCCCGCCGCCCCAGCGCTTCAAGCCACCGGCAACGGCAAGGCCGTTTTGTAGCGCACTTGTTTGAGCGCAAAACTGGAGCGGATTTTTTCGATACCTGGAATCGGCGTGAGCTGCTCGAGGATGAACTTTTCCAGCGCAGCGATATCGGGCAGGGCCACGCGCATCAGGTAGTCGGAGTCGCCCGTCATGAGGTAGCACTCCATCACCTCGTCATGCTCGGCAATGCGCTGCTCGAACTCGGCCAAAGCGGCTTTGCTTTGTTCTTTGAGGCTGATGCTGATGAACACATTCAGACCCAAGCCCAGCGCTGCCGCGTTGGCCAAGGCCACATAGCGGTTGATCACGCCGTTGTGCTCCAAGGCCTTGACCCGCGCCAAGCAGGGCGAGGGTGACAAATGCACCCGGCGCGCCAACTCCACATTGGACAAAGCGCCATGGGCTTGCAGCTCGGCGAGTATGCGCAAATCGGTTGCATCTAGTTTCATGTGCTGAATAATACATAATTTAAAGCATTAAATGCTCCTAATCATCCATTAAGCCCTCAATTAAATACAAAATATTGCGTGCCTGGGCCTAATATCTGGGCCATGAACGCACCCATCCCTCTCACCCTGAGCCTCGGGTCCGCCAGCGCGGGCGATTCCGATCCTGTCGAAACCGCCGAGTGGCGCGACGCCTTCAGTGCCATGGTCCAAACCCATGGGCCACAGCGCGCACGTTTCATCCTGGACGAGCTGGCGCAGTTGGCGCGCGGCGAGCGCATTGGCTGGCAGCCTGATTTGGTCACGCCCTATGTCAACACCATTTCGGTGGACCGCCAACCGGTGTTTCCAGGCGACTTGGCCATGGAGGAGCGTTTGGCCTCGTATATGCGCTGGAACGCTTTGGCCATGGTGGTGCGGGCCAACCAGGCGTATGGCGAGTTGGGTGGCCACATTGCCAGTTATGCCAGTGCGGCCGATTTGTTTGAAACCGGCTTCAACCATTTCTTTCGCGCCCGCAGTGATGACAACTTGGGCGACTTGGTGTTTTTTCAGCCCCACAGTGCCCCAGGCGTGTATGCCCGTGCTTTTTTGGAGGGCCGTTTGGAAGAAGCTGATTTGCTGCATTACCGGCAAGAAATTTGTGCGCCGCACGCACGCACAGGCGAGGGTGCGCGGGGTTTGTCGAGCTACCCGCATCCTTACTTGATGCCCGATTTTTGGCAGTTCCCCACCGGCTCCATGGGCATTGGCCCCATCAGTTCGATCTACCACGCGCGCTTCATGCGCTACTTGGCGCACCGCCAATTGCTCACCGGTGGCGAGCGCAAGGTGTGGGGCGTGTTCGGTGATGGCGAAATGGATGAGCCCGAAAGCATGAGCGCCCTCACCCTGGCCTCGCGCGAAAAGCTGGACAACCTGGTGTGGGTGGTCAACTGCAATTTGCAGCGTTTGGACGGGCCGGTGCGCGGCAATGGGCGCATCATTGACGAACTGGAAAAACTGTTCAGTGGCGCAGGCTGGAACGTGGTCAAACTCATTTGGGGCAGCGACTGGGACGGCTTGTTCGCACGCGACACCACCGGTGCTTTGCCTCGGGCTTTTGCCAACACGGTGGATGGGCAAATGCAAACCTTTGCGGCCAAAGATGGGCGCTACAACCGCGACACTTTTTTTGGGCAAAACCCCGACTTGGCGCGTTTGGCGCAGGGCATGACCGACGAGCAAATTGACCGCTTGAAGCGCGGCGGGCACGACATGGTCAAGATCCATGCCGCTTACCAAGCGGCGGCTGCGCACACGGGTCAGCCCACAGTGATCTTGGCCCACACCAAAAAAGGTTATGGCATGGGCAGCGCTGGGCAGGGCAAGATGACCACCCACAGCCAAAAGAAATTTGATGACAGCGATTTGATCGAGTTTCGCAACCGCTTTCAGCTGCCACTGAGCGACGCGCAAGCCAAAGGCTTGGCTTTTTTAAAGCCCGAGGCTGACAGCGCCGAGATGCGCTACATGCACCAGCGCCGCCAAAGCCTGGGCGGCTATTTGCCCCGGCGTGTGACCACCTGTGCGGTGGTACCGGTGCCCACACTCGCCAACTACGCCAGTTTTGCCACCCAAGCGGGCGGCAAAGAAATGAGCACCACCATGGCCTTTGTGCGCTTGTTGGGGGCTTTGCTCAAAGATGCCAACCTGGGGCCCCGCGTGGTGCCCATCGTGGCCGACGAGGCACGCACCTTTGGCATGGCCAATTTGTTCAAGCAAGTGGGCATTTATTCCAGCGTGGGCCAAAAATACGCCCCCGAAGACATTGGCTCGGTGCTCAGCTACCGCGAAGCGATGGACGGTCAAATTTTGGAAGAGGGCATCTCTGAAGCCGGTGCCCTGGCCAGTTGGACGGCCGCGGCCACCAGCTACAGCGTGCACGGCTTGGCCATGCTGCCTTTCTATATTTATTACTCGATGTTTGGCTTTCAGCGCGTGGGCGACCAAATTTGGGCCGCCGCCGACCAGCGCGCCAGGGGCTTTTTGCTGGGTGCCACCTCGGGGCGCACCACGCTGGGCGGAGAAGGTTTACAGCACCAAGATGGCTCCAGCCATGTGGTGGCCGCGACCATCCCCAATTGCAAGGCCTGGGACCCGGCTTTCGCGGGAGAACTTGCCGTCATCATGGACCAGGGCATGCGCGAAATGTTGGTCGAGCAGCAAGATGTTTTCTACTACATCACCTTGATGAACGAAAACCACGCCCAGCCCGATTTGCCTGCGGGCGTGGAGGCCGATTTGTTGCGCGGTTGCTACCGCTATGTCAGCTGGTCACCCAGCGCGGACTCGGCGGCTGGCAAAGCGGGCAAGGCCCAGGCGCGACGTGTCAGCTTGTTGGGTTCGGGCGCGATTTTGTACGAGGTGGTCAAAGCTGCTGAGCTGCTGTTGGCCCAAGGCATCGGCGTGGATGTGTTCAGCGTCACCAGCTGGAGCGAGTTGGCGCGCCAAGGTCAGGCCTGTGAGGCCGCTGAGTTGGCCGGGACGGATACGGGGGCCACGCCCTTCATCACCCAGCAATTGGCCATGGGCCAGGGCCCCATCATTGCCGCCACCGACTATGTGCGTGCGGTGCCTGAAAGCATCCGTGCGTTTGTACCAACTGGGCGCAGCTACACCACCTTGGGCACCGACGGCTTTGGCCGCAGCGACACGCGCAGCCAATTGCGCCAGTTCTTCCAAGTGGACGCGGCCAGCATCGCCGCCGCCGCCTTGCGCCGTTTGGGCTGATCACTGGGCCGGTCGCACCCGTTCACGCCTGAGTATCACCAGCCCAGATGTCACCAACAAGGTGATGCCGCACCACGCCCAGGTGTTAGGGATTTCGCCCCACACCCAGTAGCCAGCGATCAAGGCGTAGAGCAAGCCGGTGTAGCGAAAGGGTGCCACCACACTCAAATCGCTTTGGCGGGTGGCGCGAACCATCAGCGAGTAAGCCATGCACAGGCACAGCGCGGCCAAGCCCAAGGACACTGCAGCCATGCCATCCACGGGCTGCCAAGTATGGCCCAAACACAGTACGCCACCCAAGGCCATGGCCGCAATGGCATTGGTTTGGGTGATCAGTGCGGAAGGGATGCCCGCCGGAATGCGCCGGGTGATCAGGTCGCGCACCGCATGCAAAAAGGTGCCCAAAACGCACAGCCACGCATGGCCATTGAAGCCGTCGATCTGGGGTTGAACCACCAGCAGCACGCCGACAAAGCCGCTGACGATCAGGCCCCAGCGCAAAGCGTCCACGCGTTCATGGAGCACCCCGACCGCCAACACCGTGATGAAAAAAGGGGCTGCCAAATTGATCGCCGTGGCATTGGCCAAGGGCAATTGCACCAGACCGGCCATGTAAACCATCGAGGCCACGGCATCAATGCCCGCGCGCCACAGCACGGTGGGGTGGCGCCATCCCGGGCCCAGGCGAAAGGCTCCCATGCGCCAAGCCACAACACTGAGGATCAGGGAGGCCAGCGCACCGCGCAGGAACAAGGACTGAAAGATGCCGATCTGGACGCTGGCCATCTTGACCAAGGCGTCATTGGTCAAAAAGAAAGCCATGGCCAAGCACATGGCCGCAATGCCTTGGCGGTTGATCAATGCCTGTGACAGGGGGGCGGATTGGGGCGGCAAATGGGTTCCATCACAAGGCAAGGGGTGGGACATGATAAATCCCATAAACTCAACACCACCATGGACCACACCAACGCCGACCTGCGCCGCATCTTGCAAAGCTGCCGCACCATTGCTGTGGTGGGCCTGTCCGCCGACTGGAACCGCCCCAGTTACTTTGCGGCCAAGTACATGCAAACCGCGGGTTACACCGTGGTGCCGGTCAACCCGCGTTACACCGAGGTCTTGGGCCAGCGTTGCTTTCCCGACTTGGCGTCGATCGATGTGCCTATCGACATGGTCGATGTGTTTCGCCGCAGCGAAGATGTGCTGCCCATCGCCGAGCAAGCCCTGGCCCTGGGGGTGCGTTGTTTGTGGCAGCAATTGGGGGTGGCCAACATGGAAGCCGACGCGCTGTGGCAACAAGCTGGTCGTGACTCGGTGATGAACCGCTGCGTCAAGATCGAACACGCCCGCCTGTTTGGTGG
>CANNNH010000122.1 GCA_947505915.1 Comamonadaceae bacterium | reverse complement strand
CCAAGGCCATGCCGACCATGGGCAAACACGCCACGCCAAAAGCAAAGGTGATTGGCACTAACAAAAATTCCAATCGAGTGCCAATGCCGTATGCGGCTAAAGCCTCGGGGCCAAAACTGGACATTAAGCCCGTGACCACCACGATGGTGGCCACAGTTTGTAGCGAACTTAAGCTGGACATGCCGCCCACTTTTAGAATGTCCATGAACAAGGCTTGAGACAAGGGGCTGGTAAAGCTGAGCTTTAAACGGCTGCGAGAAGAGCGCAAGTAAAAGAACAAATAAATGGCGCTTGAAGAATAAGCAGTGACAGTGCCAGCAGCAACGCCAGCCATGCCCAAACTAGGAATGGGGCCAAGGCCCAATCCCAAAATGCCACTCAGCGCGACTTGCCCCAAGCATACTGTCAGGAGCACCTTAGAGGGGGTGCGCATATTGCCTGTGCCACGCAGCACAGACGCGAATGAGTTTGTCAACCAAATACTCACGGCGCCCAGAAAGGAAATGTTCGCATAGGCAAGGCAATGTTCAAGTGCATCGCCTTGACCGCCCATGGCCGTGAAGATGGGGCGACTGAAAAAAACAAAAATGAAAGTAAAGATGATGCCGATGCCAAGCGCTATGAGCGTTGCGTGCAAAACCAAGGCGTTGGCCTTGGCAACGTCATTTGCCCCCAGCGCACGGCTGATTGCAGAGGAAATACCACCTCCCATGGAGCCTGCAGACAGCATTTGCTGCAACATGACCATAGGAAATACCAAGGCCATGCCAGCAAGTGGCAAAAGGCCCAGTTGGCCCACATACCAAGTTTCAGCGATGGTCACCAGTGCGCTGGCGGTCATGGCAAATATATTAGGTAATGCCAGTCGCCAAATGGTTGGAAAAATAGTCGCAGAGGTGAGTGTGTTTTGCAAAATTATTGATTGCCTTTAGAGGCCGCTGCTTTCACCAAATCACCATTGACCAAGCCATCGGGTGGGCTTTCAATGATTCGATCGGTGGCGCTAAGTCCAGAAGCAATTTCAATGCTATTCCCAAAGTCGCGCGCGATCTTGATAGGCTTCAGAACAACTTTCATGTCTTCTCCCACCGTGGCGATGCGCAAACCTTCTTTGCCAAAAATCAAGGTGCTGGGGGGGACGCGGAGGGCATCTGAAGCCGGTATTGCAAACTTCACAGAGGCTGTGCCGCCAGGCATTAATCTAGCCTGGGGATTCTCAGCAGACAACTGAACCAGCATGGTAGCTGTTGCGGCGTTGATGGCCTGCGACATGGATTGAATCGAAGCTTTGTAGATCTGACCCGGATTCTCTGGAACCATGAATTCTGCTTGCCCACCCACTTTGATGGCACCCACCAAATTTTGAGGAACGTTGACATAAAGCCGCAAGCGTTTGGTGTCGCTCACCGTAAACAATTCGGTGCCAGCAGCCCCGCCCACATTGATCAGCGCGCCAACATCGGTTTGGCGTGAAGTCACGATGCCATCGAACGGAGCCACGATACGCGCAAAGGTTTTCAGAGATTTGAGACGTTCCACATTGGCTTGAGATGCATTGGCCAAGGCCTGTTTGGCGCCTGCTTCAGCCAGTTTTTCTTCTGCGGCTTGAGGCGATACAAAATTTTGCTCTTGCAAAGAAACCCAACGCTTGGCGGTACTCTGCGACAGATTCGCGTTGGCCTTGGTGCTTGCCCACTCGGCTTGTGCTTGAAGTATTTGTTGATCTAAGTCGGGTGTTTCTATTTCTGCCAGAACCTGCCCGGCTTTCACACGGTCGCCAATGTCCACAGACCAAGATGTCAAATAACCACTCACCCTTGCAAACAAAGAAGCTTTGGAGAAGGCTTCAAGGCGACCCGGTAAATCGACAGTATTGCTGGCATCGTTTTGACCAATTTTGTTGCTTTGGGTGGGCGATGAGATGATCACCGTAGGCACATTAACTTTGCTTGCTTTGGTTTCCAAATTTTTAGCATCTGATTGACGTGTCCACAAACCTTGGCCAACAACGAACAGAGCTAAAGCCAAAATAGTCAGCCCACCGCCTAGAACAAAACCTTTGGATACTTTGCGTGAATGATCTTCAGACATGTTGTTTTCCCGAATTCAATTGATCTTTTTCGTGAGCCAAAGCAAACACAACTGGCACAAAAATCAGGGTGGCAATGGTGGCGAAAATCAGGCCACCAATCACGGCTCTGCCCAGTGGTGCATTTTGTTCTCCGCCTTCGCCTAAGCCAAGTGCCATGGGCAACATGCCAATGACCATGGCCAAGGCCGTCATGAGAACAGGGCGAAACCTGACGAAGCCAGCGTCTAGGGCCGCAGTGATGGCTTGGCCCGATTCTGCCAAGCGCTCTCGCGCAAAAGTAATGACCAAGACGCTGTTGGCCGTGGCAACGCCCATGCACATGATGGCCCCTGTTAAAGAGGGAACTGACAGCGTGGTTCGTGTAGTAAAAAGCATCCAAACAATGCCAGCCAACGCAGCAGGCAGTGCGCTGATGATGACCAAAGGATCACGCCAGGATTGAAAATTGACCACAATCAAAAAGTAAATGAGCACCACGGCGCACAAGAGTCCAAACAGCAATCCTGAAAAGGCTTTTTCCATGGTGTTGACTTGGCCTAGCAAAACAACTTTCGTGCCGCGTGGCGCTTCAGCTTCCATGCTGGAAATGACTTTTCGAATGTCTTTGGCCACGGCGCCCAAGTCTCTGTCTTGAGGCGTTGCATTGATCTGAACCATGGTTTGAATGTCATACTGGCTGATCACGGCTTGGGCGGTATTCCTGTTGATGTCCACTAGGCCCGCTATCACCTGTTGAGAGCCTCCAGTAGGGCTACTGACAGGCAAATTGTTCAGTGACTGCAGTGAGTCCATGTTGTATTGGGGTGTTTGCATCACGATGGGGTAAGACACACCGTTGGCAGGATTGAGCCAAAAGGTGGGTGCAACCTGACTGCTGCCTGCTAAATTCACCAATAAATTATTCGTGACATCGCGGGCAGTGAGCCCCATTTCTTGTGCACGTGTGCGGTCCATCTTCAACTCCAGAATGGGGCTCTTGGAGGATTGCTGAATGCGCGCGTCTGCCACGCCAGGCACTTGTTTGATGGCTTTGAGCATTTTGTTGGCGTACTCAAAGTTGGCAGCTAAATTGCTTCCTCTAATTTGAATATCGATGGGCGCTGGCGCGCCAAAGTTCAAAATTTGACTGACGATATCGGCAGGCGGAAACGAAAAAACGGTGTCAGGAAATGCATTGGGCAGAACTTCTCGGAGTTTGCGCACGTAATCTGCAGTGGGCGCATGGTCTTTGCGCAAAGCAATTTGAATATCGCCATCTTGCGGCCCAATGACACCAGTGTTGTTATAAATTAAATTGATGCTGCTTGGCGGCAATCCGATGTTATCGACCAGTGTGGTGATCTCTTCTTCAGGGATAACTTCTCGAATGGTTTTTTCGATCATTGCAAATCTAGCAGCCGATTCTTCAACTCGCGTGCCAACAGGCAAACGCGCGTGAATCAAAATTTGACCGCTATCGACCGAGGGAAAGAAATTACTCCCTAAATAAGGGGTGAGCCCCAAAGAAAGTAAAACGATACCAAGGAAGCTGGCCACAAATTTCCATCGAGCAGCCATGGCCATTTTTAAAAGTGCGTGATAGACCCCTCTGAAATTTTCAAATGACTGTTCAAAATTTCTTTGAAATTTCACCAAAGGATTGCGTGTGGCTGGCAAGGTGCTGGGCAGACCGTGCATGTCTGTGTGAGCTGCGTGCGGCTTTAATAGAAATTTGGACAGTGTGGGCACCAAAGTTCGCGAAAGAATAAACGAGATCAACACGGCCAACATGACGGCCTCAGCCATGGGCACAAATAAGAAGCGGGAAACGCCTTGTAAGAAAAACATAGGCACAAACACAATACAGATGCACAGCAAAGAAACAAAGGCCGCGGTCACAATTTGATTGGCGCCATCCAAGATGGCGGTTTCAACATCCTTGCCTTGCTCTAAATGCCAATTGATGTTCTCAATGGTCACAGTAGCGTCGTCTACCAAGATGCCAACAGCCAGAGCCAAACCGCCCAAAGTCATGATGTTGAGTGTTTCGCCTAAAGCAGCCAAGCCCAAAATGGCACCCATGATGGAAAGAGGAATAGAGATGGCAATGATGATTGTCGATCGCCAGCTGCCCAAAAACAGCAAAATCATGAGGCTGGTCAGAGCGGCTGCAATGGCGCCTTCGATGGCCACGCCTGAAATGGCGGCGCGAACAAACAAAGACTGATCGTTAATGGGTTGAACTTTCAAATTCTCAGGCAAACCTGATTTGATTTGCTGAAGCTTTTCCTTGATGCCATCCACAATGGCCAATGTGGAGGTGCTGCCGTTTTTAAGAACGGACATTAAAACCGAGCGATTGCCATCGACGTGAACAATGCTGGTCTGCGGTGAATTGCCATCGTGAACATTGGCCACATCTCTGATGTAGACCATGGCACCATTCACACTTTTGATGGGCAAGTTGCCCAATTCCAAAATGTCGTTGGGTGCGTTATTTAAACGCATGCTGTATTCCACACCGCCTATTTTTTGAGTGCCAATTGGCACAATCAAATTCTGTGCAGACAGCGCATTGGCTACATCTTGCGCAGAAAGGTTTCGAGCTTGAAGTGCAGCCGGATTCAAATCAATTTGAACCAAGCGCTGCTTACCCCCATAGGGGTAGGGAATGGCGGCCCCTGGAATGGTGACCAAGGGCGGGCGCACAGAGTTGATACCCACGTCGAACAAGTTTTGCTCTGACATACCTTCGCCAGACAATGCCAGTTGCAAAATGGGCACTGTGGAGGCGTTGTAATTGATGATGAGTGGCGGTGTGATGCCTGGCGGCATTTGCCTGACGACCACCTGTGAAATAGCGGTGACTTGTGCATTGGCCACGGCAATGTTGACGCCGGGTTGGAAGAAAACTTTGACAATGCCAATGCCCGCATACGAGGTGGCCTCAATGTGCTCAATGTCATTCACTGTGGTGGTCAGTGCGCGCTGAAATTGCGTGCTAATGCGGCCCGCCATTTGCTCAGCGGGCAACCCCGTGTATTGCCACGCTACTGCAATGACAGGTATTTTGATTTCAGGAAAAATATCTGTGGGTGTACGCAGTGCCGCAAGGGGCCCCAAAATGAGGAGAAGCAAAGACATCACCACGAAGGTGTAGGGCTTGTCTAAGGCAACCCGAACAACTTTTACAAGCACAAGGCGCCTTGTCTTAAATGATGCAGTTCAATGCAGTCTGCCATCTTATTTGTTTTGAAAGGCAGGGGCACGTTTGTTCAAAAATGCATCCATGCCTTCCTTTTGATCTTCTGTGGCAAACATCGAGTGGAACAAGCGGCGCTCAAACATGACGCCATCGCTCAAGCCACTTTCAAATGCGCGGTTGACGCATTCCTTGGCT
>CANNNH010000121.1 GCA_947505915.1 Comamonadaceae bacterium | reverse complement strand
GCGAAAGCCGCGCAGACTGGTCATTTGGTGTTGTCAACCCTGCACACCAACGATGCGCCATCTGCACTCACCCGTCTTTGCCAGTTGGGTGTTGCTGATTTCAATGTGGCCAGTAGCGTCGTTTTGATTTGTGCGCAAAGGCTGGTACGTAAGCTCTGCTCGCATTGCAAATGCAAAGTGGCCCATGAGAACAGGTACACACCGGTTGGCTGTGTGTATTGCGTGAATGGCTACAAGGGTCGCGTGGGTATTCACCAGGTCCTGCCCATGACCACAGAGCTTCAATCGATGAAGCTTTTTGGCTTGGATACCCTCAGCATTGCCAATCAGCTCAAGCAAAACGGCGTGCTCACACTGCGAGAAGCTGGCTTGATGAAAGCTTGTGCTGGCATCACATCCCATGAAGAAGTTTGGGCTGCCACTTCCTCATGACGTACTCACTCCAGCAGCGGTGTCATTTCACTCGGCAACTTGCCACACTGGTGGCCGCAGGTTTGCCCTTGCTTGACTCCTTGACTTCCATGGCCAAGTCAGAACAATCTAGCGACATGCGCCATTTAATTGCTCGCCTGTGTGTGTCGCTTAAGCAAGGTTGCAGCTTTCAACTGGCCCTGCGTCAATCGAATGAATTTGATACTTTGTATTGTGAGTTGGTCGCAGCTGCCGAAATGGCAGGCAACCTTGACCAAGTGTTGGAGCGCTTAGCCCTGTTGCTTGAAAAGCGCCAAGCCCTGCAGTCTCAGATTCGCACAGCCTTGGCCTATCCATGTGCTGTCCTTTTAATCACCGTCGTGGTTGTCACCGTCATCATGGTGTGGGTGGTCCCTGTGTTTGAAGGTATTTTTTCTTCTCTTGGTGCTGACTTGCCAACCCTGACCTTGTCAGTGGTACAAATGAGTCGCTGGATAACGAACGGCGGTGCAGCATGGGTATTGCTTGTACTCAGCGGTTTGTACATGCCATTGAGGCTGTTGATGGTCAAGCCGGACCTTCAACTTTGGCGTGACACCACTCTCTTGCGTTTACCTTTGTTTGGCGCAATGGTTCACCAAAGCCAGCTAGCGTTATGGACGCTTACGCTGTCAGATTTACTCAAAGCAGGTGTCCCCATGCTGGACGCTTTGGAGGTGGTTGCGGCCAGTAGCACCAACCGTTGCATCGGTATGTCCACCATCACTATTCGCTCCAAAATCAGCCAAGGTGCCTCGGTGGCCGCTGCAATGGAAAGCCTTTCAACCAACCCTTCGCAAGCACATGTGTTCCCAGCCATGCTGATACAACTGGTTGGCGTAGGTGAGCAAAGCGGGGCCTTGGACACACTGCTGGCCAAAGTAGCTCAGCAACTCAATGCTCAAGTTGACAATCTGTTGCGTCAGTTCACGCAACTTTTAGAGCCTGCCATGATGGTGGTGCTGGGTCTTCTCATGGGAGGCCTGGTGGTGGCTCTGTACTTACCCGTCTTTCAATTGGGACAAGTGCTTTAGGCTTTCTTATAGACTGCAGGGCATATGCAACATCCCGCATTCAAACGCATTGGCCTGACCGGCGGCATCGGCAGCGGCAAATCCACCTTTGGCGCAATGTTGGCCGCACGTGGTTTTGCATTGATCGATGCAGATGCTGCCTCTAGGGAGCTGACCGGTGCAGGCGGCTTGGCGATTGCGAAGGTACGCGCGGCTTTCGGTGATAGTGCTATAGCATTGGATGGCAGCATGGACAGAAGCCTAATGCGTACTTTGGTGTTTAGTCAACCAGAGGCTAAGGTACGGTTGGAAACTATTTTGCACCCTCTTATCCGCGCATCGATTGCGGAGAAATTAGCTTCCCTCAAAGCCAAGGGAGAACCCTTGGCTATCTTAGACATTCCTTTGTTGGTCGAGTCATCCGATTGGCAGGGGGAACTCGACGGCATCATCGTGGTGGATTGCAGCCAAGCTAGGCAACTTTCCCGTGTCATGGCCAGAAACGGGTGGACTCAGGCACAAACGCAGGCGGTGATGGACACTCAGGCCAGCCGGCAAGAACGGCTATCAGTGGCCAACTGGGTCATCGATAACGACAGCGACGATTTGAGCGCTCTGCAAAAACAAGCCGATGCATGGGAGCCCATTTAGGCAAAGTCAAGGCGAGAAAACCCCATTTGAGCGGTTATGATTTAAAAGTTGCTTTTTACCTACCTGCGAAGTATTGTGATTCTTTACGAACACCCATTTAATGAGCGAATTCGCACTTACTTGCGACTTGAATACTTGCTGGAGCGTTTTGAGCAACTCTTGCTACGCTCCTCAGAAATTGACCATCACTTTGCTCTCACTACCCTGTTCGAAATTGTCGATGTAGGTGGTCGTTCTGATTTGAAATCAGACATATTGAAAGAACTCGATAGGCATAAATTGCAGTTCAACAGTTACCGTGGTAACCCATCGGTATCTGTTGAGGTGTTGGATGAGTTGCTGCAAAAAATTGACAAGTGTTTAAGCGGCTTCAACACGATTGGCAGTCGCATAGGCAACTGTGTGAGTGACAACGACTTTCTGAGCAGTTTGCGCAACCGGGTTGCGATTCCAGGTGGTACCTGCGCGTTTGACTTGCCTTCTTACCATGCATGGAAACAAGTAGATCCCGATGAACGACGCCAAGATATTTTGAAATGGTCAGAGCCTCTGAAAGCGCTCAATGACAGTGTGGTCCTGTTGATGCGCTTGCTTCGCGAGAGTGGCGCTGCACAGCGCGTAATAGCCAACAATGGTCAATTTCAACAAGCGCTGCCTCAGGGGCGTTTTCAAATGATGCGTGTGTTCATTGACCCTTCGCTGGGTTTGGTGCCAGAGATCAGCGGCAACCGAATGATGGTCTGGGTCAGACTCACCCATCAAAACTGGGAAGGCAAGCCTCAAGCAGCGACTGAAAATGCCGAGTTTGAAATAGAACTCTGCGCCTGAGCCAGCCATTCCAATACAGGCAATGTGCCCGGCAATACCGGCGACACCTGCACAGGCAAACTCTGCCACGCAAACTGCTGACCTTCACGCATTTGCAACTCACCTTGCCATTCAAACACTTTGTAAAAGTGCAGTTGCACCAACGCATGCGGGTAATCAATGCATTCGGTTTGCCAAGCTTCACAACTGGTCACCTCAATGCCCAGTTCCTCGCGAAGTTCTCGCGTTAGCGCTTGCTCGACTGTCTCACCTTGCTCGACTTTGCCACCTGGAAACTCCCAGTGACCGGCATAGGCTTTTCCTTCGGGGCGGGTGGTCAATAAAAAAGTTCCGTCTGTACGAATCAAAACACCTACAGCCACTTGCGTCATTGCGCGTTGGCCTGCTCCCTCAGGGCGAGGTATCTGCCCATCTGCAACCCGCACCTGCCCCTCTTGCGTGGCAGACAATCGATTCGGATCAGTGCGCACCAAGCCGTCCTGCAAAGTCTTGGGCAAACTGAAAAGCCACACGGCCGCTGCGCGAACCACGCTCGAGCGCCCACACCAAAGCTTCGGGACGTGCCTTGGCGATCAGGTCACGCGGAACACCTAAAGATGAGAGCCACTGATCAACGATCAGCAAATAGGCCTCTTGGCTGAAAGGATAAAAGCTGATCCATAAACCAAAACGCTCAGACAAAGAAATCTTCTCTTCAATCACCTCACCCGGGTGAACTTCACCATCAGACGTGTGGTTGTAGCTGAGGTTGTCCTTCATATATTCAGGCAATAAATGGCGTCGATTGCTGGTCGCATAAATCAACACATTGGGTGTGGCGGCAGCGACCGTGCCATCAAGGATGGATTTCAAAGCCTTGTAGCCAGGCTCCCCCTCTTCAAAGCTTAAGTCATCGCAAAAGATGATGAATTTTTCGGGCCGACTGGCAACCACATCGATGATGTCGGGCAGGTCCACCATGTCTTGCTTATCAACTTCAATCAAGCGCAAGCCGTTTGGTGCATAGGTTTGCAAACAAGCTTTGATCAAAGAAGATTTTCCTGTGCCACGCGCACCTGTGAGCAACACATTGTTTGCAGGCAAGCCATTGATAAATTGCAAAGTATTGCGCTGAATTTTTTCTTTTTGAACGTCAATTTCTTTCAGGTCATCCAAGGACAAGGTGGCCACATGTTTGACGGGTTCGAGCACGCCGTGCCCATTGCTGCGTTTACGGTAGCGAAAAGCAATACTGGCTCGCCAATCAGGCGCATGAAGTGCTTGGGGAAGTACCGATTCGATACGCGCCATCAAGGTTTCGGCTCTGAGCAACATGCGCTCTAAATGCTCGTTGATGGCCATATCAGCTTCTGTAGTCAGCGTTGATGGTGACGTAGTCGTGGCTCAGGTCGCAGGTCCAAACCGTTTCAGTTGCCTCACCACGTCCGAGCAAAACCCTGATGGTGATCTCAGATTGCTTCATGACCCGCTTGCCGTCTTCTTCTTTGTACGCCACATGTCTGCCGCCTTGCGTCACCACATGCACATCATCCAAAAAAAGCTCAATCTTGTCTTGCGCTAAATCTGCGATACCGGCATAGCCCACTGCAGCCAAGATACGGCCAAGGTTAGGGTCGCTGGCAAAAAAAGCGGTTTTCACCAAAGGAGAATGGGCAATCGCGTAAGCGGCCAGCAAACACTCCGCACTGTTTTTGCCCCCCTCGACAGTGACGGTGATGAACTTGGTAGCGCCCTCGCCGTCTCGCACAATGGCCTGGGCCAGCCATCGTGCAACATCGGTGAGTGCTTGTTTAAGTGCTTGGCCTTGGCTGCTAGCCCAACTGTCAATGGGTGCATGTGACGCTTTGCATGAAGCCATGACCACAAAAGAGTCGTTGGTCGATGTATCGCCATCGATGGAGATACGGTTGAAAGAAGCTTGCGCCAAATCCAAAGCCAAGCCATCGATCAAGGCGGGTGGGATACAGGCATCTGTTGCGATAAAGCCCAGCATGGTGGCCATATTGGGGCGAATCATCCCAGCACCTTTAGAGATGCCGGTGATGGTGACCGTCACACCATCGATTTGAATCTGACGACTCACTGCCTTGGGCAAGGTGTCTGTGGTCATGATGGCAGTAGCCGCCTGTGACCAATGGTCTTGTGCCAAATCGGCTAAAGCTGTTGGCAGCCCATCCACAATGCGCTGCACAGGTAGGGGTTCCATGATCACGCCAGTAGAAAAAGGCAAAACCTGATCGGCTTGGACATGGAGAAGTTCTGCCAAAGCTTGGCAAACTTGGTTGGCATGTAACAAACCAGATTCACCTGTTCCTGCGTTGGCAACCCCTGTATTGATCACCAAAGCGCGGATACCTTGCTTGGCTTTGAGGTGACTTTGACACACTTGAACAGGCGCTGCGCAAAAGCGGTTTTGCGTGAAAACCGCACCCACGCTGGAGCCAGCCTCTAGCTTAAATACCGTGACATCTTTGCGGTTGGCTTTGCGCACACCTGCGCTGGCTGTGCCTATTTCAATGCCAGGTAAGGGCAATAAATCG
>CANNNH010000120.1 GCA_947505915.1 Comamonadaceae bacterium | reverse complement strand
TTTGAACTTCTCACATTTTGATATTTGCTTGCTTGATCAACTTTCCGAATTTTTCAAAATCTTGCTTGTTCATTTTGCTAAATTCATCTGGGCTCATATTTCCTGGTTCTCCACCTAAACCCTTGAGTTTGGTCTGAACATCAGGCAACTTAATGATTCGCGCCAGTTCAGTTTGCAACTTAGCTACGACATCAGGTGGCGTACCCGCAGTAACAAAAACACCATACCAAGTACTCATCTCAAAACCCGAGACCCCAGCTTCCGACAATGTGGGTACATTGGGCAATTCAGCGAGAGGGCCAAAGTGATCCCCGCCCCCCAAAGCAGTGTGATGAAAGCGTCCGCAGTCATGGCGGCTACGCTTTTTGACCCGTTTGGTAGCCGCGCCCTATGCGATCAATCATTTATCGGGGCCACGGTTGGCATATCCTTGAAGGAGCGGCCGATCCATTTTTCCTGTGCCGCGTAGAGCGAGCCATCGGCCCGAACCTTGTCGCGAATTTGCCCGCCCAGCACTTTCCACAGCGGCTGGCCGGCCGCCTTGGCCTTGAGGTCCCACAACGCCACATCAATGGCCGCATGCGCCAGACTGGTGATGCCGGCGCGGCCCACCCATTGCAGCGCCGGATTGCGCGCCAGTTTTTGCCACAAGCGCGTGATATCGCGGCTGTCTTCACCGACCAGCAGAGGCGCATGGCAGGTCTCAATACAGCGGGTGATCAGCTGGTCACTGGCCAGGTGCGCGTGCGTGCCGGTGAAACCATAGCCCGTCAAACCGTCTTCAGTTTCGATCTGCGCGCCCACCACACCCCAGTGCGAGATGCTGTGCGTGCTGTCGGCAATCTGCGAGCCGGTCACCGGCACATGCAGGATGAAGGGTTTGACGGATTTGATTTTCATCTTGGGCCTTGTGAGTGAAAAAATCAGGCGCTACTGGTGTTGCGCACGATGGCGTCAGCGCGCAAATGCAGGTCGGGCAGAAGTTCAAGGCCCAGGCCCGGTTTATCGCCCAGGCTGAGCATGCCGTTTTTGACTACGGGCAACTCAGTGACCAGTTCTTTGTACCAGCCGGTGTAGAAAGCGCGCACGCTTTCCTGCACCAGGGCGTTGGGCGCGTGCAATGACAAATGGCTGGAAGCCGTCCAGACCACCGGACCGGTGCAGTCATGCGGCGCCACCGGCAGCTGCCAGGCGTCGGCCAGCGCGGCAATTTTGCGGCCTTCCGACAGGCCACCGCACCAACTGAGGTCAGGCATCACGACGCCGGCCACGCCGGTTTGCAGATAGTCCTTGAAGCCCCATTTATAGCTGAGGGTTTCGCTGGCGCAGATCAGCGCGTCGCAGTCTTTGGCGTACTGCTTGAGTAAATCCAGGCTGTCCATGCGGATCGCGTCTTCATGCCAAAAGGTATTGAAAGGCTTGAGGGCGCGTGAGATTTTTTGTGCCATGGGCAATCGCCACAGGCTGTGGAACTCGACCATGATGTCCATCTTCTGGCCCACCGCATCGCGAATCTTGCGAAAGGGTTCGAGCGCCAAGTCAAGGTCGGCGTTGCTGATGTACTGGCCGTGGCTTTTTTCGGCAGCCGGGTCAAACGGCCAGATCTTCATGCCGGTGATGCCCTCAGACAGCAGCGACTCGGCCAGTTCGCCGGCGCGGTTGAGAAAACCCTCCAGGTCTTCGTAAGGGCCGGCTGATTTTTTAGCGGCGTCGATGCCCCAGTTCGCACTGGACTGGTTGGTGGTGCTGCGCACGTACTGGTAGCCGGCGCAGGTGTTGTAAATACGGATGTCGTCGCGGCTCTTGCCGCCCAGCGCGGTATAGACCGGCATGTTGGCGGCTTTGCCAAAAATATCCCACAGCGCAATGTCCACGGCAGAGTTGCCACGCGTTTCAGCGCCGGAACCCCGCCAGCCCAGGTAACCCGTGATGTCACGGTTGCGCGACTCGATGGCCAAAGGGTCTTTGCCGATCAGCTTAGGGCCGACCCACTCATGGATGTAAGCCTCGACCGCCGCTGCGCCCATGAAGGTTTCACCCAGACCGGTCAGGCCCTCATCGGTGTGAATGCGCACCCAGATGATATTGGGGAACTCGCCGAGCCGGACAGTTTCTACGTTGGTGATCTTCAAGGGTTGGCCTCGTGAGGTTGTGGCAAATCAATCAAGGAATGAAAAAAGCCGCCAGGGCTTACCCCGGCGGCTGTATCAGCGGGCGTTTCAGCCGCCGCGTGATTTCTTCAAGGCATCCCAGACCACGTTAACGGCTTCAGCACCGATGGTGGGAATGTTCTTGTCATAGACAGGGCGGATCTTGTCTGTAATACGCTTCATCTCGGCCGGAGAGATCTCGTTGACCTGCATGCCTTTGGTTCTCAGCGCAGCGAGAGATTTCTCATTGAGCGTGCGATTCGCGGCGCGCTGGACTTTCTGGCCTTCACGGGCCGCTTCGCGCAGCACGGCTTGCTCTTGCGCGCTCAACTGGTCCCACAGTTTCTTGCTGTAAAGCACCAGGAAAGGCGTGTAAGCATGGCGCGTGACCGACAGATACTTCTGCACTTCATTGAACTTGGATGTCTCAATGGTGACAAACGGATTTTCCTGACCGTCGATGGTTTTGGTTTCCAGCGCCGTGAACACTTCACCAAAGGCCATTGGCACAGCGTTGGTGCCCAGGGTCTTGAAAGTGTCAATAAAGATGTTGTTTTGCATGACACGCACTTTGACGCCGTCAAAGTCTTCCACCTTGGTGACCGGGCGCTTGCTGTTGGTCAGGTTGCGAAAGCCGTTTTCCCAATAAGCCAGATTCACCAGGCCGGCTTCTTCCAGCTTCTTGTTGAAGTACACGCCAGCCGGACCGTCCAGCACGGCATCGGCTTCTCTTTCATTGGCAAACAGGAAAGGCAGGTCAAACGCGCCCAGTTCCTTCACGATGCCCACCAAAGGTGAGCTCGAGGTGCAAACCATCTCTTGCGTGCCGGCGCGCAGAGCTTGCGTGGCAGGCAAGTCACCGCCGGCAGAGCCGCCCCAGAAGGCGCTGATTTTGAGCTTGCCGCCGGTTTTGGCCGCCAGCACTTCCTGCATTTTCTTCACGCCCACGCCCACAGGGTGGTCTTCGTTCACGCCATTGGTGAACTTGATGGTGCGATCGGCAAATTGAGCAAAGCTGGACGTTGCGACCAGCAAAGTAGCAGCAGCCAGGGCTGAAGCGAGGGTTCTACGTTTAAACATACAAGTCTCCTTTATAAAAAACACGAGGGGGGAACATTAACAAAAAAATCAGCGCATCCACCACTGGAGCGGCACCAAAACAATGGAGGGGAACAATACCAGCAAAAACAGCACGGTCAATTGGGCCAGCAAAAAGGGCAACACCCCTTTGAAGGCGTCATCCATGCTGATCTTGGCGACACCGCAAACCACATTGAGCACGGTGCCCACGGGCGGGGTGATCAAACCGATGGCATTGTTCATGATGAACATCACACCAAAGTAGACCGGGTCAATGCCGGCCTTGAGCACCACCGGCATGAGAACTGGTGTGAGGATCAAGACGGTTGGCGTGAAGTCAAGCGCGGTACCGACGATCACAATCAGCACCATCATGACAAACATCAACAGTATTTTGTTGTCCATGAAAGGCGACAACATATTGGCGACTTCGGTCGGAATGTTGGCCACCGTGATCAACCAGGCACTGACCATGGCCGCCGCCACCAGGAACATCACCACCGCCGTGGTTTTACCGGCCGCCAATATCAATTTGTACAAGGCTTTGAACTTGAGCTCGCGGTAAATGAACATGCCCACCACAAAGCTGTAGACCGCAGCCACCACGGCGGCTTCGGTCGGGGTGAATACGCCGAACTTCATGCCGCCGATGATCAGCACCGGCAGCGCCAATGCAAAGCCGCCTTCAGCCGTGATCTTCAGGCGATCAGGCATGCTGACGCGCGGGCCCGGCGGAACATTTTCTTTTTTGGCCACCCACCACCAGGTCAGGCCGATGGCCACGCCCATCAAAATGCCCGGCACAATGCCGGCCAGAAACAGCTTGGTGATGGACACATTGCCGGCCACACCAAAAATAATCATGCCGATGGAAGGCGGAATGACCGGCGCAATGATGCCGCCCGAGGCAATCAGCCCGGAAGCCCTGCCGATGTTATAGCCCGCTGCACGCATCATGGGAATCAGCAAAGCGGCCAGCGCTGCCGTGTCGGCCACCGCCGAGCCCGACAGGGACGCCATGATGACGGCTGCAATCACCGTGACATAACCCAGACCGCCACGAAAGTGTCCAACCCAGGCCATCGCCAGGTTAACGATGCGCCGACTCAGGCCCCCGGCGTTCATGAACTCGCCAGCCAGCAAAAAGAAAGGAACGGCCAGCAGCGGAAAGTTATCCGCCCCCTCGACAAAACGTTGCGCCAGAATCTGGCTGTCAAAGGTAACCAGGCCACTGGTTGCTGCCAGAAAAGCCATCAGCGTCACGCCGCAAACCAGCAGCGCATAGGCGATGGGCATGCCGATAGCCATGGCGGCCAACAGGCTCAGGATGAATACGCTAACGGTCATGCCTTGGCCTCTTTGAATTGTTTCTCGACCTCGGCCAGACCTTCGGTTTCGATCACCTGCACCAGCTCCTGTTCACTGATCTGACCGGTGCACAAGCGGTACAGCACATTGAGATTGATGATGGCCATCACCACGGCCACCACGTAGCCAATGCCATACACCCATATCATGGAAATGCCCACGACCGGTGAGATATTGGTCACCTGTAAATCGTGCATCTTCCACGTTCCCAGCAGGAACAAGCCGTTGCAGAACAGCATCAGTGCTTCGCTGAGAAAAAGGCAGACTTTCTTGCCCATCACCGGCAAATGTTTGATCAGGGTGTCCACGCCCAGATGCCCACCTTCATGCATGGCCACCATCGCACCTATGTAGGTCAGCCAGATAAAGAAGTAGCGCGACATTTCATCCGAAACGGAAATGCCGGAGTTGAAGGCATAACGCAGCACCACGTTGCCGAAAACCATGATGACCATGGCCACCATGCAGACCACCACCAGCAGCTCCAGCAACTTGAAGAACCAGTAGATCGATTGATCGATTGTTTTTTGCATGACTGTTTTGCGTCTCTTTTTGATGCTCAGGCGGCCTTGAGCTGCCGAGCGGGAACGCTCAAGGTTTTTCCAGCCCAAGCGAGCCGTAGCGAACTAGTTTCATACTGATTCCGTCTTAGAGATTTGTCGAATTTTTGCGCGATTGTGCCACAAAAAAGCACCTGTGCAGGCGCTGAGTACCGGCCGGGTCTACATGCACACGCCACCATCGCAAACAAACACCGCCCCCGTGGTGAAAGAAGATTCATCTGACAACAGGTGACAGATCAAGGGCGCAATTTCATCGCTGCGTCCAAGACGCCCCATAGGCTGCCTTGCGGCATATGCCGCAAGCGCCTTTTCCGAATCTGCGGTGCTGGCAGCCCTTGCTCTTAGAGAAGGGGTATC
>CANNNH010000119.1 GCA_947505915.1 Comamonadaceae bacterium | reverse complement strand
GCCTCTTTATCCGTCATGTTTGAAAGGAACCCATCTGTCGTACAACTGAAGACTATTTTGTCCTTGGGAATCGAGTTCATGATTTCACCCAATACACCCCTTACAAATGACGTGATTTAAGCAGCGTAGTAAGCGTTCGTTACTCGACTGTGTGGGAGTGACTTGGTTTCTCGATCCCTTAAGTCATAGACCCTTCGATCCTTTAAACCCTGTGCCGTCTTTCCATACGTTGAGTTACTGATCTCTTTCCAGAACAATCCACGTAAGGTTTTCTTACCAGCCTCGACCCTTTTTGAATTACATTGAATAATGAATTCCTCAAAGACACGTTTCTTTAAATCAGTCTTAACAATGACCCCGTACTTGATTGTTAACTTCGCTCCTAACTTATGAGCCAAATAAATTTCAGGAGAACAACAGTCACTTCGTCCTTTCAATGGAAACACAAGACCATTTGCCGTTCGAACTGGAAGTGTTGGGAATCGGATGTGAGATGGGAATTCGAAATCAACAGTTGCAAACCCAAGTGTTTCTGGAGTGAATAGTTCAATATCTTCGGTTTTATAAATTTCTTCCCAATTGGGCATACCAATCAAGGACATTGCCGTGGGATAAGCCGATGACAAATCAAAGTCAGACCATGAGTCCTCGAAACAAGGACCAAACCAATACTGTTCATTCCTTCCACCGTGATAACAATCAATTGCAAACAGTTCGTTGTACCTTACCAGTGGTCTATCAATCTCAACATTTTTCTTTACGTAGTAGCCCCTGGACTTGATGTAACTTTTATCCTCAACCAACTCCTTACCCAGAACATCTAAACGGTCGTACCCACTATCTTTCCATTTCAACTCCAATAAATCCATACCAATACCAGTCAAGGTGATTGGAACCTTGGATTTGCCAGTTACAGACTTGTATTCCTTCATCACTTCTTCGATGTAACGAACACATATTTCTGCGTCAGTTAGAGCGTACCTTTTGAACAGTTCCCATTGATCTGTCCGAACACGGTCCATGTTCTTTATCATTTGTTTGTACGTAGATCTGTCTGGGGATAGTTCAACCTTATCTACACCCACCAGTTCACCAATCTTTTTAAGACTCCTTGAGGACTGGGGGGTTAACAACATCGTGTCACGGATATAAACCTTCAAATCAATCCCATCGTCATCCAATGTTTTGACGGCTACCTTCGTGTAGCTTTCAATATTCACAAATGTGTTTCGAACTGCCGAGAACTGTCGGTTGATGTCTGAAAAATCTTTAAACGCTGGGACGTCTGCCCGTGTGAAGTGACCAACCAAATAAATCTTTGAAGGAATCGATTTCAGTCCATGAATCCTTGAGCCACATGAAATTACAAACATCATGAATTCACTCAGAGTAATCCTCTCGTCCCCATCAGGACAACAGAGTCCTTGCCAAACAAATCCATCAGGTGTCTTTGCGTAGAACTGATAAGACAGGATCAATGATCGAGCCATCCCTGCGTAAATCTCATCATTGGTCACTGGTTTGTCTGGGGTTTTGAACTCCGTATCAAAACCGACCAACAAATATTGGTCTTCCTTTTTGGACTCACCCTTTTTGGACCTTTTAGGTTTGGTCAGATCAATATCACCATCCTCCAACCAAAGTTCCACGTGGTCTGAGGGGTTCTGGTGTTCTGGGGGTCCAATCCAAAAGTGTTTCTTCATACCAACTTTCAATCCAAGTTTTACAGCAGTAAATGTTCACCTCTTACTCCCATATGAGTGATTTACTGTACTCTTTCTGATAAAAAGTACAGTAAAAGTTGTATATGGGAGTAGAGGTTAAAGATTTACTGTAGGTATTTAGAGTATGGAAGGATGTTTTGGTCGGGTGATGGGGGGAAACCCCATAAAACCAATGATTTCACAATGTGGAATAAATCCTAAAGGACGAAGTCAAACGGGGTTGTGAAACAACCCCGTTTGGAGTCTCTGGAACTGTCTGTAATCCTGTGTAAAACGGTCTTAGACAGGTGTTACAGAGGGTCACAGTAGAAAACCTCAAGATCTGTTTGTAAGGGTCTATAACTTGATTTAGGAAATATTTCAATAAGTAAGTACACACTGACAAACCTAAGTATTGGAATTAAGGTTGACCGGATGGGTGATCAAGAAGGTCTTTAGATTGGTTCCCAGAATCGACTACCGTCAATTAAATTTACGGTTGGTTTGACCCGAAATCTCTACCGGTTCCAGTATTAGTCAACGGACAACACACTGTTTATGAGGTTTTTACTCCATGGGTTCTTGGCTTATATAGCCTAAGACCTAGGTTTAGGGGTAGGTTAATTTCATGGTGAACCAATAGACCCAAGTCCTATGTGGGTGGTTCCCCCCATGTTTTGGCTGAAATGGAACGTAACTTTTGGGTAAGACACATACAAACATAAAAAACTTTCTTGTTGTTTTTATAAACAATCATTAAGATTCAGTTTGTGAAAAGAACTCTTCCAATCCTCATACTACTGATTCTTCAGGGATGTAGTTCGATTGGTGCGGCTTCCAATCAAACATCGAGTTTTGGTGATTACAACCCTTTGACTCTTCCATCAGTGGATCCTGAGAAGTACAAATCAGACAAACAATTGTGTTTCAAACAAGTTGAGACACAGGTGTCCAAGGATATGACTGTGAACTACAACATCGTGAAGTTCAGACAGTGTTTGATTGAAAAGGGATACGTGTTGTTGAGTTGATCTGGGTGGTTCCATCCATGTTTAGGCTGGAATGGAATGTGACCTTTGGACGAACTCGGAAAAATTGTTAAGTCATCCAGGGTATGAGTCATGACCAGTGATTTGACCCAGAGTGGGGTTGGATTGGGTCGACCCATGTTGCCCCAGTTCGACCCAAGGCAAGTCAGTAAGCCGTGCAGTGCTTGCATAAACGCCAGAATCAATACACTTGTGCACGTTGAGAGAAATACAAGAAAAAGGAATTTTAATTACAATTTCTATAAAAAGTAATTGTAAATTTTCATGCCAAAAAGTCTTCTGTTAATTGCCCTGTTTGCATTGCAAGGCTGCAGTGTCACAGGCGCGTTGTTGTCATCGCCTAGCTTGGGCGATTACAACCCACTCACAGTTTCAACAGTCAATATCGAAAAATACAATCAGGACAAACAGGCTTGTTACAAGCAGGTTCAGTCACAAATTGACGCCAAGATGTCGCAGAACTACAACATCGTCAAATTCCGCGAGTGTTTGATTCAAAAGGGTTACGTGTTGTTGAGTTGAGCCTCTCTATCAGCCTTCACTCACAAAGTCTCACAGTTCTCTACTTTCGCTCTGCTGCGGGAAGGTAGTATGGCGCTATCTGCTGGCAGCCATTGCCAACAAAGTTCTTGAATTTTTAAAGAGTGTCGCCCATGAAAATTCGCCGCGTTGTGACAGGTCATGATCAAAATGGCAAGGCCATTGTTTCGCACGATGAGCTGTGCACCAACATCCTTTCTAGAAGAGATTTCCACCAAAGCTGTGTGGTGTGGTCAACAGGCAAGCTGCCTGTCGATAACTCAGACCCTGCTGATGGTTATACAAGAGATGTTTCTGTTTTGGGCAAAGACGACAGCGTGTTTCGGATTGTTCAATACGACCCAGGTGTTGCACCACGCAATCATCGAACCGAAACCATTGACTATGCCGTTGTGATGGCTGGATCGATTGACATGGACATCGATGGACAAATTGTTCACTTGCAACAGGGCGACGTTTTGGTGCAAAGAGGCACCATTCACAATTGGGTTAACAATGGCACGGAGCCTTGCGTCATTGCATTTGTTTTGATTGCTGCCACACCGATAGATTTAAACCAACAAACACTTCACGCACATGGCTAAATTCACACAACACGGCATGCGCCGAATGCTCTTGCCTCTGGTCGTTTTATCGGGGCTGCTGTTACTCACATCAGGCAAGTCGAATGCGCAAACCTACCCCGCAAAGCCCGTCAAGATTGTGGTGCCCTCGGCTCCGGGCGGTGGCACGGACATCATTGGTAGATTGCTTGCAAAAGCATTTACCAGCGCATTGGGTCAAAGCTTTTATGTGGAAAACAAACCAGGCGCTGGCAACTTAATTGGTATTGAGGCCGTAGCGAACGCACCCGCAGATGGCTACACCTTGTTGTTTGTACCCAGCCCTTTGGTCTTGAATCCTATTTTGTACAAGAAGGTGAACTACGACCCCATCAAAGATTTCGCCCCCATTTCCTTAGCTGCTACAGCCCCCAATATTTTTGTCATTCATCCGAGTGTGAAGGCTAACAATTTGCGTGATTGGATTGCGTTGGGCAAAAAAGATGCGAGTGCACTCAACTACGCCAGTGCAGGTGTTGGCACCTCGCCGCACATGTCGATGGAATTGTTCAATTACATGGCTGGCATTCAAGCGTTGCATGTCCCTTACAAAGGCACCTCGCCAGCAGTGACCGACTTGTTGGGTGGACAGGTCAATGGCATGTTCTCAAACGCCCTCACAGTCATGCCGCACATTCAATCTGGCAAAGTTCGCGCGCTGGCTGTGTCGGGGAACAAACGCTTGGACATCCTGCCAGATGTGCCCACCGTGATGGAAGCAGGTGTGCCCAACTATGTTTCTTTGCAGTGGTATGGCTTGGTGGCGCCAGCTGGCACACCGCCCGCAATTATTCAAACCCTCAATGCAGAGATGGTCAAGGCTTTGCAAAGCAAAGAGATCAGAGAAAAGCTGGCGTCTGAAGGTGCTGAGCCAGTGGGCAGTTCGCCCCTTGAGTTTGCCAATTTGATCAAGAGCGATTATCAGAAATGGGCGGGCGTTGCCAAGCGGGCCGGCATTGAGCCGCAATGATCTGATCTGTTAGATCAGCGGCTTTTCACGCCGCCCACCACGCCTTCACTTGGCGCAAGTTGAATATCTTCCTTGCGTCTTTTGACACCGATGGGCGTTGAAGCCAAACCTTTTTGAGACGCTTCAATGTCTTGTAAGCTGGGGTAGTCACCCACTAACCAATAATCAAAAATGCGTCTGGCAATGGGTGCGGCTTGAGCGGCACCGAAGCCTGCGTTTTCGACCACGATGGCCAATGCAATTTGGGGGTTCTCTGCGGGCGCAAAAGCCATGTACAAAGCATGATCGCGTTGATGCTCGTCCAACTTGCTGGCGTTGTATTTGTCTTTTTGCCCAATGGTCACGGCTTGTGCTGTGCCTGTTTTGCCGGCACTTTGATAAGGTGTGCCAGCAAACACACGAGCAGCTGTGCCCTCTTTGGCCACACCGATCAAGCCTTGATGCACCACGGCTACGTTTTCTGGCTTGAAGCCTAAATTGATGGGTTCTTCTCCGGCAACTGCGCGGTCTACGCGTTGAATGGGATCTTGTGTGGCCATGACCAAACGAGGTTTGCGGTAAATGCCACCATTGGCCAATGTGCTGGTGGCGCTGGCCAGTTGTAGCATTGTGAAGGCGTTGTAGCCTTGTCCAATGCCCAGTGAAATAGTTTCACCGCCATACCAACGTTGTTGCTCTGG
>CANNNH010000118.1 GCA_947505915.1 Comamonadaceae bacterium | reverse complement strand
TCTTACTGGCTGTTCGACTGACCCCGCCTGCAGATATTGACCGCTTGTTGCGCGACTCTGGTTTGGAAGTGATTTTGGTCAACACCGAGTCAGACGAAAAAGCACCAGCTAAGCCCAAGGCTATTGCACAAACCAATTTGGCAGGGGGTGGCGAAACCACCAATGACAGATCAACCTCACCATTGATCCATTCACCAATCACTCGCTCCGGGCAAGCTGATAACCAAGCACAGCAAAAAATTGCCGAAAAGGAACGCGAGCAAGCCGAACTGCTCACCCGCACCAAGCAAACATTGGCCAAACTCAATGCCTCGCACAACACCAGCAAAGATCCTGCGATTGAGCGGCAACGCCAGCAACTCATCAACTTGATGGCCCAAATCGAAAAACGCATACAAGAAGAGAATGCGCGCCCCCGTAAACGCTATGTCAGCCCCAGTACCCAAGAAGTCTCTTACGCTCGCTACTACGACGTGATTCGACGCAAGATTGAAACGAAGGGAACTTTGGATTTCCCCCAATCGCAAGGACAAAAACTGTATGGCTCATTAATCATGGTCATCACCATCGATACACGCGGACAAGTTATCTCGGCTGAGGTTTCCCAAAGCTCGGGCAACCCTTTGCTTGACTTTCATGCCAAGCAAATTGCGCGTAACGCCGCTCCTTATGGCCCGTTCAACGAGGCCATGCGCCGTGAAATGGACCAACTGGCTTTGGTCACGCGGTTCAGTTTTGACCATAACAACACTTTACAAACTACTTTGCAAGGCGAATGACTGTGTCTTCGCGTCGCCGCCATAAGTTTTTTTTAGCGGGACTGAGGTGGCTTGTATTTTTCTTTTGGTGTGCTTTGGGTTTGCAGGTTTTTTTCGTTGCACGCATTGCGATGATGCGCTATGTAGATCCCGGCTCAACCGCTTTTCAAAGATCTGAGTTGGGGCGCATCAGTCACAAATACTCCTCAATTCGTTGGTCACAGAAGTGGGTGGATCGCCAGAAACTGCCGGCCCATATTCAACGCGCCGTGATTGCTTCTGAGGACGATATTTTCGCTTTACATACAGGTGTTCAATGGGAGGCTCTTGAGCGCGCTTGGAGTAAAAACGCACGGGCTGAGGCCAAAGCGCAAGCTAAAAATCAAAGCCCTAAAGTGGTGGGCGGCTCCACCATCACGCAGCAGTTAGCAAAAAATCTTTTTCTCAGTGGCGAGAGAACTTTCTTTCGCAAGGCACAAGAATTGGTTTTGACCCTGGTCTTAGAGCAATGCTTAAGCAAGCAACGTATCTTGGACATCTACCTCAACAACGTCGAATGGGGGGAAGGGGTTTTTGGTGTCGATGCGGCGGCACGGCATTACTATGGCCGCTCAGTTTCTCAGTTGAGCGCTGCCGAGGCCGCACGGCTGGCGGTCATGTTGCCGCGCCCCAAGTACTATGAAAAATTTCCTCGGTCTCCTTATTTGAATGACCGTGCTTCCACTATTTTGGCGCGTATGCCCATGGTCACACTGCCATGACAGAGCTTGTGCGTATTTTGGGCATAGACCCAGGCTTGCAATGTGTTGGGTTTGGGGTGATTGACAGCACTGGCAATCAATTGAGCTACGTGGCCAGCGGCACCATCACCACCACGCATTTGCCTCGCGACGATTTACCTGCGCGTTTGAATGTGATTTTCAATGGCATTGCGCAAGTGGTTGAGCGTTATGGCCCACATGAATCAGCAGTTGAAATTGTTTTTGTGAATATGAATCCGCAAGCCAGTCTGTTGCTCGGCCAAGCCAGGGGTGCGTGCTTAACGTCCTTGGTGCAACAAGATTTGCCTGTCACTGAATACACCGCATTGCAAATGAAGAAGGCGATTGCTGGTCACGGCAAAGCGGCGAAAGCACAGGTCCAAGAAATGGTGAAACGCTTGCTGAAGTTACCGGCTTTACCAGGACCCGATGCAGCCGATGCTTTGGGCTTAGCGATCACGCATGCGCATGCGCGTCACAGCACACGCCTTCGGGAATTAGGGACAAAAGCTACCAAGCAGGTGCGAGTTGGGCAAGACCCCGCGGTGCGCGTCGCTCGTCCTCGAAGCTAACGATTTCATACGCTTGGGGCTGGCTGAGTAACTCGCGCAGCAAGCGGTTATTTAAGGCGTGGCCTGAGCGAAACGCGCTATAGGATGCCAGCAGTGGACGTCCCAAGAGATACAAATCGCCCATGGCGTCTAGTATTTTGTGTTTCACAAATTCATCGTCGTAACGCAACCCGTCGCTGTTGAGCACTTTGTAATCATCCATGACGATAGCGTTGTCTAATCCGCCGCCCAAAGCCAAACCATTGGCGCGCATATGTTCTATGTCTTTTGAAAAACCAAAGGTGCGGGCTCTGGCAATGTCTTTGACGTAACTGCCGGTTTCTGTATCAAACTCAACCCGCTGCCCAGTGGCATCCACGGCGGGGTGTTGAAAGTCAATTTCAAAACTTAATTTGTAGCCATGGTGAGGCGTGAGTTTGGCCCATTTGCGTTGCTCTGCAGCGCCCTCCATGACACAGACTTCGCTCAGCACACGGATAAAACGCTTGGGTGCGTCTTGCAAGACGATACCTGCGCTTTGCAAAAGAAAAACAAAAGAAGCGGACGAGCCGTCGAGGATGGGGACTTCTTCGGCTGTGATGTCCACATACAAGTTGTCAATGCCCAAGCCTGAGCAGGCCGACATCAAATGTTCTACCGTCAAGACTTTCACGCCTTGGGCAGAGATGGTGGAGGCCAAGCGTGTGTCGGTCACAGCAGTTGCGGTGACAGGTATTTCAACCGGATGACTTAAATCGACGCGTCTGAAAACTACGCCTGTGTCTGGCGGAGCAGGACGCAGACACAGCTCCACCCGTTGGCCGCTGTGCAGGCCAACGCCGACCGCGCGGGTAAGGGTTTGCAGGGTTCTTTGTTTGAGCACGTGTCGGATTTTAATCGGCTTGTTTACGCAAGAATGCTGGAATTTCGTAGTTATCCATGCCACCTGAGGACATGGCGTCAACTTTGGCGGCTGCTTGTGTACGGTCACGTGTTCGCCAAACGCTGGGCACATTGACATTGCCGTAGTCTGCTGGCGTTATTGCGCTTGGAATACTGCTGGCCATATGGCTGCTCTCTGTCATGGCGCTGTTTGGCATGATGGCTTGCGGTGCATAACCGACGTTGTCTGTGCCAGTGCGTTGAATGACAGTCAAGGGTGGGGCGATGCGCTTACCTGCATGCGCCAAACCTGTTGCCACAACTGTGACGCGAATTTGGTCGCCCAGCGACTCATCATAAGCCGTGCCATAAATCACATGGGCTTCAGAAGATGCAAAAGCGCGAATGGTATTCATGGCTTCGCGGGACTCGGCCAGTTTCAAACCACCTTTGGCTGCCGTGATGAGCACCAATACACCCTTGGCACCGGTCATATCAACACCTTCAAGCAAAGGGCAAGCCACGGCTTGCTCAGCGGCAATGCGTGCGCGGTCTGGTCCGTTGGCTGTGGCTGTTCCCATCATCGCTTTGCCTTGCTCGCTCATGACGGTACGAACGTCTTCAAAGTCAACGTTCACCAATGCTTCCACATTGATGATCTCGGCTATTCCGCCTACAGAGTTACGCAGCACGTCATTGGCATAAGCAAAAGCTTGGTCTTGGGTGACGTCGTCGCCCAACACATCCAGCAATTTTTCATTCAACACCACAATCAACGAGTCCACGTTTGCCTCTAGCTCGGCCAAACCAGCCTCAGCATTGGTCATGCGTCGACCGCCCTCCCAGTCGAATGGTTTGGTGACCACGCCCACAGTCAGAATGCCCATTTCACGCGCCACACGGGCAACAACGGGGGCTGCACCCGTGCCTGTTCCACCGCCCATACCAGCCGTGATGAAGACCATATTTGCGCCTTCGAGTACCTCACGAATGGTTTCAGTAGCAGCCTCTGCTGCAGACTGGCCACGCTCAGGTTTACTGCCTGCGCCCAAGCCGTTGTCACCCAGTTGAATCACGCGGTGCGCAGAACTCACCCGCAAAGCCTGTGCGTCGGTATTGGCGCAAATGAATTCCACACCACGCACACCGCTCTTGATCATGTGTTCCACAGCGTTACCGCCGCCGCCGCCCACACCAATGACACGGATTTGGGTGTCAGAGCTAAATTCGTTTTTTTCAATCATTTCTATGTTCATGTTTTTCTCCAGTTTTTGTGTTGTCTGTTTAACCGTTAATTTCAAGCAATGTGTCAGCAGTCTTCACTGATGGGCGGCGCACCTCGAATACACGGTCGCCATCGACGGTGGCCGCCAAACAGACAGAATTCGTGTTGATGTTGGAAGTAAAAATGTGTTTTCATCATCAAAAGTTCCCCACAAACCAGTCCTTGACCCGCCCCATGGCTGTTTTCATGGAGCCATTTTTCTGAGCCACTCTGAATCCGCGCAAACGGGCTAAGCGGGCCTCTTCGAGCAAGCCCATCACTGTGGCAGCGCGAGGGTGAGAAACCATGTCTGACAGTGCACTGCTGTAGCGCGGAACACCGCGTCGCACCGCCTTCAAAAAAATATCTTCGCCCAACTCGATCATGCCGGGCATCATGGCGCTTCCGCCCGTAAGCACAATGCCAGACGAGAGAACTTCTTCGTAGCCAGAGTCACGCAACACCTGTTGCACCAAGGAAAATATTTCTTCGATCCGTGGCTCGATGACACCGGCCAAATTTTGGCGACTCAGCATTCTGGGCCCTCTGTCTCCCAGTCCAGGCACCTCGACTTGCACATTGGGATCAGCCAGCAGTTGCTTGGCAAAGCCAGACTCGACTTTGATGTCCTCCGCATCTTTGGTGGGCGTGCGCAGGGCCATGGCGATGTCGCTGGTAATCAAGTCGCCGGCAATTGGAATCACAGCGGTGTGCCGAATGGCGCCATTGGTGAAGATGGCGACATCGGTGGTACCCGCGCCAATATCGACCAATGCCACACCCAGTTCGCGTTCGTCTGCGGTCAGCACTGAATGGCTGGAAGCCAAGGGGTTGAGCATGAGTTGCTCTACATCAAGTCCGCAACGACGCACACACTTGATGATGTTTTCTGCCGCACTTTGGGCGCCAGTCACGATATGCACCTTTGCTTCCAAACGGATGCCACTCATACCAATCGGTTCTTTGACATCATGGCCATCGATCACAAATTCTTGTGGTTCGACCAAAAGCAGTCGCTGATCAGTGGAAATATTAATAGCCTTGGCGGTTTCAACTACTCTGGCGACATCGGCCGCAGAGACCTCGTGATCCTTAACTGCCACCATGCCATGTGAATTCATACCGCGTATATGGCTACCCGTGATTCCTGTGTAAACACGCGTGATCTTGCAGTCGGCCATCAACTCGGCCTCTTTCAAGGCCTGCTGAATGCTTTGAACGGTGGCATCGATATTGACAACCACCCCTCGCTTCAATCCGCTGCTAGGAGCAATACCAAATCCGGCAAGCTTTAACTCTGCCCCAGGCAACACCTCAGCAACCACCACCATCACTTTGCT
>CANNNH010000117.1 GCA_947505915.1 Comamonadaceae bacterium | reverse complement strand
TTTGAGGGCTGGTTTGGGTCTGAGGACGATTTTCAGTCGCAAAATGCCCGTTTATTGGTGGAGTGCCCTTTTTGCGGCGACCACCAAATCACCAAAATGTTGAGTGCGCCAAGGCTGAATTTGTCTGGGGCATCGCAATCGATCTCGGACAACTCACACTCTGAAGAGCCAAGCTCTAATGCGGTGACCACCACAACTTCTTCCTCGGCTGCTTTGATGCCCGTAGAAGCTCAACAAGCATGGATGAACATGGTTCGGCACGTGTTGAACAACACCGAAGATGTGGGCGGGCAATTTGCCGAAGAGGCTCGCAAAATGCACTACGGCGAAACGCCCGAGCGACCCATACGAGGGCAAGTATCCCGCGAAGAAACCAGCGCCTTGCTGGAGGAGGGCATTCAAGTCATGCCCCTACCCATGCCAGCGGCTATCAAAGGCCCTGTTCAATAAGCCTCACCTTGGCGGGGGCGGGCTTATTTGTTTTTCAGCTTGCCTCTGGGCGCCACAAAGGTAACCGGCGCTGAAGGGCGGTCACCAGGAATAATGGGTTTAGCGGGAGAGGTGTCCTTTTTGGGTTTCTTAGACATCTTGTTGCTCTTTTGATCGCCTTTTGCCATGACCTACCCCTTTGTGTTTTTTGACTGAATTGAAAATGTAAAGGCCAAAGCCTTAATTGACTTCGGTGACAAACTCGCTGACAGGACGTCGGATTTTTTTCAAGTTCTCTAACCAATCTTGTCCTTTTGCACGGTAGCCCAATGGCAACAGAGCAACGCTGCGCAAGCCCTTGGCACCCAGACCCAAAATTTCATCGACTGACTTAGGGACAAAGCCCTCCATGGGTGTGCTGTCAACTTCTTCAAACGCGGCCGCAATCAGCGATGCGCCCAAGCCAATGTAGGCTTGGCGAGCTGCGTGTTCAAAATTCACCTGTGCGTCCCGCGAGGGATAGCTCTTCAACAGCATTTGGCGGTAGTTCTCCCAGCCTTCGTTGGTGCCGCCACGCTCTGTGTTAGTTAAATCAAAGTGGTGGTTGATTCGATCGGCGGTGTAGGTATCCCATGCGGCAAACACCAGCAGGTGTGAACCTTCAGTGACTTGCGCTTGGTTGTTCGCTACAGCTTGAATTTGTACGCGGATATCTTTGTTGGTAACAACGATGACTTCAAAGGGCTGCAAGCCGCTGGAGGTTGGGGCCAAGCGAGCGGCTTCAATGATGCGATTGACTTTGTCTTGGGAAACAGCCTTGGTGGCGTCCATTTTTTTGGCGGCATAGCGCCATTGCATTTTATCGAGAAGAGTTGACATCGGATTTCCTTTACAAGAGATTATCGCCTCAGCCTCTGGCCAAGGTGACCGCACCGTCTACCACCAAGGTATGGCCCACCACATAGTCGCTGGCGTTGCTGGACAAATAGATGGCTGCAGCGGCCATGTCTTCGTCTTTGCCGATACGCCGTGCAGGAATGGATTGCGCGGTGGCGTCCCCGTGGTCCCGCGCTTCGCGGTTCATCTCGGAAGCAAATGCACCAGGTGCGATGGCGTTGACGCAAATACCGTCTTTGATCATCTCTAAAGACATGCGTTTGGTCAGGTGGATGACACCTGCTTTGCTGGCGGCGTAAGAGTAGGTTTCCCAAGGATTGACCGAGATGCCGTCGATAGAGGCGATGTTGATGACCTTGGCCATGTGCTTTTTGGCGGCTTGGCGCAGCATGGGCGCCAAGGCTTGGGTGAGGAAGAAGGGGGTTTTCATGTTCAGGTCCACCACTTTGTCCCAGCCGTTTTCAGGGAATTCATCGAAGGGTGCTGCCCAAGCAGCACCTGCGTTGTTGACCAAAATATCCAAGTGTTTTTCTTTTTCACTCAAGTGCTTGACCAGTTCTTGAATACCTTCTTTGTGCGAGACATCCAAGGGCATGGAGATACATGTACCAAAAGCGGAAAGTTCCTGCGCTGTGGCGTCGCAAGCTGCTGCTTTACGCGCCGTGATGTAGACCTTCGCACCTTGGCACAGCAAGCCTTTGGCGATCATGCGACCAATGCCGCGGGAGCCGCCAGTCACGAGTGCGATGCGGCCTTGCAGGGAAAAGAGTTCGTTGGTGTTCATGGGGTTTCCTGAATTGGGTCTGGGTGTCAATTAGCTTAAATCATTTGGATGATCAATTTTTTCCACAGACCACTGAGCTCAAGCCTCAAGCAAGCGCTGCGCCTTGTCCAACCAGATGGACAGACTATCTATCAACTCGGTTTGGCTGAAAGAGCAGCTCTCTTCGGTGAACAAGGCGCTGGACTCCATCCTGTCAATCAGGCCTAGCCAAACCGTTTGGTAGCGCTCAGGCAAAGCGCTTAGCAACATATCTTGGGCTCTGGCCAGGTGACAAAAGTCTCGGGTCAGTAAAGACCCATCACGCAATTGCTCTAAAGCTTGGTGCAGTTGGTCCAAGGCGGTGGTGAGTTGGGTTTCCATGTCTTCACTTGCCCCAGTTATCTTTCAACCCCACCGCACGGTTGAACACCAGATGCTCAGAAGAATGATCCATACGGTCGGTTACAAAGTAGCCAAGCCGCTCAAACTGAAATTTTTGGTCTGGCGCAGCTTGCAGCAGTGAAGGTTCCACATAGGCCTGAACCACTTGCAAGCTGTCGGGGTTGAGGGCTTCCAAGAAATCTTTGCCGCCCGCATCAGGCTGCGGGTCGCTGAACAAGCGGTCGTACAAACGCACCTCGGCTTTGACGCCATCGGCCACGCCCACCCAAGTGATGACACCCTTGGCTTTGACGCTGTCAGACCCCGCCGTGCCGCTCTTGGTGTCAGGAAACACCTTGGCGTGGACTTCGGTTACCACGCCGTTGGCGTCTTTGCTGCAACCAGCGCACTCGACCACAAAGCCGCCTTTCAAGCGCACCACCGCGCCGGGTGACAAACGCTTATAGCCCTTGGGTGGCACTTCTTCAAAATCTTCACGCTCTATCCACACCTCTTTGCCAATGTTGAATTGCCGCGCTGCGGGTTCGGGCTGTCCTTCGGGCGGGTGGGGCAAAGCGGGCAAGGTGCAGGGCTCTAAATGGCCAGCGCCAAAGGCTTCGTCCCAATTGGTGAGCACCAGTTTGATGGGGTTTAGCACCGCCATGGCGCGGTGTGCGGTGTTCTCTAGGCTCTCGCGCAAGCAGCCCTCTAAGGTGCTGTAGTCAATCCAACTGTCGCTCTTTGTCACGCCAATGCGGTCGGCAAACAGGCGCAAGCTCTCGGGTGTGTAACCGCGGCGGCGCAGGCCGACGATGGTGGGCATGCGCGGGTCGTCCCAACCGCTGACTTTGCCTTCACTCACCAGTTGAGCCAACTTGCGTTTGCTGGTGATGACGTAGGTGAGGTTCAGACGGGCAAATTCGTATTGTTTGGGGCTGGGTGCGGCCAGCAACTTGCACTCGCACAGGCGATCCATCAGCCAATCGTAAAACGGGCGCTGGTCTTCAAACTCCAAAGTGCAAATGCTGTGGGTGATTTGCTCCAACGCGTCTTCAATCGGGTGGGCAAAGGTGTACATCGGGTAGATACACCATTTGTCACCCGTGTGGTGGTGCGTTGCGCGGCGGATGCGGTAGATGGCCGGGTCGCGCATATTGATGTTGGGCGAGGCCATGTCGATCTTGGCGCGCAGCACGGCGGCACCATCGGCGAGCTTGCCGTCGCGCATCTCACGAAAGCGGGTCAGGTTCTCGGCAGGTGTGCGGCTGCGAAACGGGCTGTTCACACCGGGCTTGCCAAAGTCACCTCGGTTGTTGCGCATCTCATCTGCCGTTTGCTCGTCCACATAGGCGTGGCCGGCTTCTATCAAATGTTCGGCTGCGCGGTACATGAAGTCAAAATAGTCGCTGGCTTGGTAAGCCTTGTCGTTGCCCGGCTGGCTCCAGCTAAAGCCCAACCACTTCACCGCGTCGATGATGGCGTTGACGTATTCGGCGTCTTCTTTTTCGGGGTTGGTGTCGTCAAAGCGCAGGTGGCACACGCCGCCGTACTCTTGGGCCAGTCCGAAGTTGATGCAAATGCTTTTGGCGTGGCCCACGTGCAAATAGCCATTGGGCTCGGGCGGAAAGCGGGTACGGATTTTGGCGGTATCGGGCTCGCCCTTGGCGTGGTGCGCCGCGTCACCGGGGCTGCCCGCCCAACGGCGACTGGCATAAGTGCCTTTGTCCAAATCGTTTTCGATGATCTGGCGCAGGAAGTTGCTGACTTTTTGTTCTTCAGGTGTTGCAGGGGAGGCGGGTTTGGTCATACGGGGATTTTAGGGGGCACAAATGTGCTGCTAAAACCACCCAAGCCATTCACGCCAAATCAAATTTCCCAAATAGCGTGAGGGCAGCAGGGTGAAACCGCCAGCAATCAGACAAGCGCCGACATACAGGGACTGCATGGTGATGCGGTGGGTAACAAAGTCTTTTTTAGCGATGGCGCGAAAAGCGACCCACAAGCTGACCAGCGTGACCGGAATCAATACATGGATGGCGGTAAAGCCATGGAAATTGGGTAAATTGAAATCACGAATAAAGCAAGCAGTTGTAGCCGCGAGCAGCATGAGGGTGGTGTAGGCATAGCCCATTGCGCGGTGCAGCCAAGGCCGTTGCGTAGACCCCATGCGAGCCCATAGCGCAAACGGCCCGATCACCACTGCGCCAATGGCAGTGGTCATGTGAACGGCGATCAGGGGAGTGAGTTGCATAGGGAGGTTTGAATGTATCAAGATTCACGAGAGTTTAGAATAAACCCAAATTAATCAAAAGGATACGTCGTGGATTTCATGTTACTTTTGAAAGCCGCAGTGATGGGTACCGTGGAGGGTCTGACCGAGTTTTTGCCCATCTCGTCCACTGGCCACCTCATCCTTGCGGGTGCTTTGCTGGGCTTTGACGACGAGAAAGCCAAGGTCTTTGACATCGCCATCCAAACCGGCGCCATCTTGGCCGTCATCATTGTTTATTGGCAAAAAATTTCCAGCACCCTCGTTGCGCTGCCCACGCAGCGCTTAGCGCGGCGTTTTGCCATGAATGTGTTCATCGCCTTTGTGCCTGCTGTGGTGCTGGGCCTATTGTTTGGCAAGGCCATCAAAGCGCATTTGTTCACGCCCACCGTGGTGGCGTCCACCTTCATCATTGGGGGCATCATTATTTTGTGGGTGGAAGGTTGGGGTCGCAAACCTTTGCATGCAGGCCACCCTGACGACCATGTACGCATCGTCAACGTGGAAAGCATGACGCCTTGGGACGCCTTGAAGGTAGGCTTGGTGCAATGTTTGGCTATGGTGCCAGGCACCAGTCGCAGCGGCGCCACCATCATTGGTGGCATGTTGTTAGGTATGAGCCGTAAAGCGGCCACCGACTTTTCTTTTTACTTGGCCATCCCCACGCTGATAGGCGCAGGGGCTTACAGCCTCTACAAAGAGCGCGCTTTACTCAGCCTGGCGGATGTTCCTATGTTTGTGGTCGGCTTGGTGTTCTCGTTTTTAAGCGCTTGGGCTTGTGTGCGTTGGCTGCTGCGCTACATAGCCACCCACAGTTTT
>CANNNH010000116.1 GCA_947505915.1 Comamonadaceae bacterium | reverse complement strand
GGATAGGAGAAGGTGCCACGGTTTCCCAGCCACCTTCATTGGTCGGAATCAACATCCCGCCTTGCCAAGGTTGGGCGCTGGAGCCTTTTCGACCCGCATGGGCGATTTGCAAACAAACAGGCACAGGCGGGGCTAAGCGGCGTGCACGGGCCAAGGTTTCGGACAAGGCATGGGCGGTTGCGTCGTCCCACAAGCCAAGACAGTTGGGGGTGATTCGGCCTTGGGTAGTGACAGCCGTTGCTTCAATCATGAACAAGCCTGCGCCACTGTTGAGCAAGTTAGCCCAATGCATCAAATGCCAATCGTTGGCTTGACCATTTAAATCGCAGGCGTATTGGCACATGGGGGCGACCACGATGCGGCTGTGTAGGGTGAGTGAGCCGCGGGGAGAACCGAGCTGAAAGGGGGAGAAAAGCTGACTCATGGCAAAAAACTTCAAAATACAGACAAATTGCATCTTAAAGCCCCTCGTGGATTCAAGTTTGATAACTGTCATGCCGATACTGTGAGTAATCTTTGTGTTTTGTGTTTTCTTATGCGCCTCATATACCTGCCATTTTTTTGGATATTGGCCTCTTTAGCTGCCTGTGGCGGTGGTGGGGGCGGTGACAGCGTGGGCGGTGGCGGCGTGGCTGTAAATGCCTCAAGCGTTTCTGGCTTGTCCACGGGTTATCTGATCGATAGCGCTGTTGAGGGGGTTGCTTACACCGTCACCACCAAAGATGGTCAAACCATCACCGGCGTCACCGACGCTGCGGGAACCTTCAAATATATTGATGGTGAAAAAGTGGTTTTTTCCATTGGGAGCATAGTTTTCCCATCCACGATGGGCGACTCCACCATCACCCCGTTGACCATGGCGCAGGGTGGCACGGGGCCGGTGGCGACCAATGTGGCTTATCTGTTGCAGTCGCTGGACTACGACTTGGATCCTTCCAATGGCATCAAGATTGACTCCAAGGTGGCGCAACTCAAAGCCATTGCTGCATTTGGGACCAACAAAATTGATTGGACACAAGACACGGCGACGTTTGCAAATAACCTCCAAGTCAAGACCTTGATTGCCCAAGCCAAGTTGCTGAACCCTGACAACAGTAATCCATCTTTACCAGCAAAGCCTGAAATCACACCAGAAACCGCTGATAAGCACTTGTCTGAAACTTTGTTTGGATCGCTCGACACCCAGTTTGTACAAGCGGAAGGTTGCGTAGATAGCATTAGTTTGAACAAGCCGACCTTGACCAATCTTTCCCCCAATTTGTGGGCTGATTTGTTGGCAAAGCCCAAATCACCGGTTTACCCTGGTTGGATTTTTGATGGTGAGATCACGCAAGCCATTGCCCTGAATGCCCCTGGGGGAGAAATGCGCATTTACAAGCCCACGGTAGGGTCTCCAGAGGTTAAGGCCGCGATGAAATCAGTTGATTGGGTGTCCCTAGATGCCGACATTTGGCTCAAGCACCAAGGAAATCCCAATGTGATCCTTCGCATTGCAGGCAAACAAAGGCTGGGCGGGGAGTCTGTGTTCTACCCCACATTGTCAGGCGCCGCCATTTACCTGCACTACACCGGCGCAGCGGACACAGCCTTGGAGTTTCAATTTGCCGGTGGCACTGAACCTTCGGCATTTTTCAGTTTCCTTGGCAACAATATCGACACCTATTACCGAGGTACTGCTGGCAAGGACGGCGTTATCGGTCAAGGCGGGGACGACGGTTGGAACGCCTGGACGCAAGACCGAGGAGACGATTGGACCAGGCACCAACCTGCCAAAGCAGGAAAGGCGGCTGAAGCCAATTTCCCACCCAATTTGCACAAAGGCGGCACCACGCCTTTAGGCCGCGCCTTGGGTCCGGTGTTATGTACCTTGAAATCTGGCGGTTCTGTATTGCTGTGGCGTAAGCCTAATAACAACAGCGATTTGTACTTCAGCCCTGTGACTCAACGAAACAGTATTGGTGTTTTGGCACCCGTGTACAGCGACGCCAAAGGGTATCAAGGCAACGCTGGTATTCGCTCGGGGGTGAAAGTGTTGCGGGTACTACAAGCAACGCCTTGATGAAAAAAGAAAAAACCCGCACTGTCGTGGAACAGTGCGGGCTTTTAGGTGGTGCCGAAAGCCGGAATCGAACCGGCACGGTGTTTTGCACCGGCAGATTTTGAATCTGCTGCGTCTACCAATTTCGCCACTTCGGCAGAAGAGGGATTCGAATTATGGCACAGTGTGGGGATGAACTATCCAACCATCGAGTCGGCCATTGGAAACACCCCGATCGCCGCTTTGCAACGCATTGGCATTGCTGAAAACAAGCCCAAAGGCAACGTTTTGTTAGGCAAGCTTGAAGGCAACAACCCCGCAGGCTCGGTCAAAGACCGTCCAGCCTTGTCCATGATTCAGCGAGCCGAAGAACGTGGCGATATTCGCCCAGGCGACACCTTGATCGAGGCCACTTCAGGTAACACCGGCATTGCCTTGGCCATGGCCGCCGCCATCAAGGGCTACCGCATGGTGCTCATCATGCCCGAGGACTTGTCAATTGAACGTGCCCAAACCATGAAAGCATTTGGTGCTGAACTCATACTCACGCCCAAAGCCACGGCCATGGAGGGGGCTCGCGATTTGGCCGACCAAATGCAGGCGCAGGGCAAGGGCTTGGTGCTTGATCAATTCGCCAATGCAGACAACCCGCGCATCCATTTTGAGACCACCGGCCCCGAAATTTGGCAGCAAACGAATGGTGAAATCACGCACTTTGTGAGCGCCATGGGCACCACCGGCACCATCACGGGTGTATCGCGTTTTCTCAAAGAGAAGAATCCCAATATCCAAATCATTGGCGCTCAACCCAGCGAGGGCTCGCGTATTCCTGGCATTCGCAAATGGTCACCTGCGTATTTGCCCAAAATTTACGACGACACCCATGTGGATGAATTGGTCTATGTCAGCCAACAGGATGCCGAGGACATGTGCCGCCGTATGGCGCGTGAGGAAGGAATTTTTGCGGGCATCTCGGCTGCTGGCGCCTGCTGGGTGGCTTTGCAAATCGCCAAACGTGTTGAAAACGCCACCATCGTGTTCATCGTCTGTGACCGAGGCGACCGCTACTTGTCCACCGGCGTATTCCCCGCATGAGCAACTTCCAATATTGCCCCATGTGCGCCACCGAATTGCAACTCATCACACAAGATGAGGACGGTGGTCCCAAGCAACGTATGCGCTGTGTGGTGTGCCAATGGACGCATTGGAACAACCCCACACCTGTCTTGGCAGGTATCGTGCAATACCGCGACCAAATTTTGCTGGCGCGCAATGCCGCTTGGCCGGGCAGGCGTTTTGCGCTCATTACCGGTTTCATGGAAGCGGCTGAGACGCCAGAAGAAGGTATCAGCCGAGAGATCGCAGAAGAAACCAACCTGAAGGTCAGCGCTTTGAAGTTGGTGGGTGTGTATGACTTTCAGCGCATGAACCAAGTCATCATTGCTTACCATGCTGTGGCGGATGGAGAGATTCGCTTGTCGCCTGAGTTAGCTGAGTACAAACTCTTCAATTACCAAGACATCATTTGCTGGCCAGCAGGTACGGGTTACGCCATGGGCGACTGGCTGCGTAACCAAGGCATAGAGCCACGCTTCATGAGCTGGGAAGAGCGTGCGGCGCAAAATTTAGAATAAGCACCATGATGAACATCGATCAAGAGTTAGATACACGCGGCTTGAACTGCCCTCTACCCATATTGAAAGCCAAAAAAGCGCTGACGGCTATGCAAAGCGGTCAGTTGCTGAAAGTGGTGTCCACAGACAAGAGTTCTTTGCGCGACTTTGCGGCTTTTTCCAAGCAGACAGGTAACGTGTTGATGTCGCAAGAAACCGTGGGCGACGATTTCATCCATGTGCTGAAAAGACGTTGAAGTCTTTCAGCAGTTAAGCAGAATTTGACTAACCCAAGCGCTTGAGTTGGTCTTGCACCTTCAGCAAGGTCGCTTCAAAGTCCGCGACCCGCTGGCGCTCTTGGGTAATCACCGCGGGGGGTGCTTTGGCGACAAAGGCTTCATTTCCCAGCTTGGCGTTGGCCTTGGTGATTTCGTTTTGCAAACGTGCCACTTCCTTGCCCAATCGCACTTTTTCAGCGCCTACGTCCACTTCCATGAACAAGCACAAACGTGTTTCGCCCACCACCGCCACCGGCGCGGCTTGGGCGGCGGCTTGCCATGGGGCTTCGTCGTCAAACACCTTTACCTCGCTCAATTTGGCCAGCGCTTGCAAAACAGAGGCATTGGCGCGCATGAACTCGGCGTTGCCCAAAGCGAACATGGGCATGCGGGTGGAGGGCGACACATTCATCTCACCGCGCAAATTGCGGCAGGCGTCCACCAGTGATTTCAGCTGATTCACATTGGCGATGGCTTGTTCGTCGATCTTGTTCATCTGCGCTTCGGGGTAGCGGGCGATGCTCACTGAGACGCCGGCCAAGCCCGCCACAGGTGCAACCTTTTGCCACAACTCTTCGGTGATGAAAGGGGTGATGGGATGCGCCAAGCGCAACACGGCTTCCAAGGTGCGAATCAAGGTGCGGCGGGTGGCGCGTTGTTCGGCAAGATCACCGGTTTGGATTTGCACTTTGGCGATTTCCAAATACCAATCGCAGTACTCGTTCCAGACAAATTCATAAATCGCCGTGGCCACATTGTCCAAGCGGTACTCTTCAAAACCTTTGGCGACATCGGCTTCGGCTTGTTGCAACACCGATGAAATCCAGCGGTCGGCTTGGCTGAACTTCATGTATTGGTAAAACGGGCCTGCGGGAACGGAGTTGCCGTTTTCATCGGTGCGCGGTGGTGCGCATTCGGCCTTGGTGTGTTCCTTGAGGCCGCAGTCTTGGCCTTCGCAGTTCATCAGCACAAAGCGGGTGGCGTTCCACAATTTGTTGCAAAAGTTGCGATAACCCTCGCAGCGTTTGCTGTCAAAGTTGATGCTGCGGCCCAAGCTGGCCAAGGCGGCAAACGTAAAGCGTAACGCGTCGGCGCCATAGGCGGGAATGCCTTCGGGAAATTCTTTTTGCGTGTTCTTGCGCACCTGGGGCGCGGTTTCGGGTTTGCGCAAGCCTTGTGAGCGTTTGTCCAGCAAGGGTTCGAGCGCAATGCCGTCGATCAAATCCACTGGATCGAGCACATTGCCCTCCGACTTGCTCATCTTCTTGCCCTGCGCATCGCGCACCAAGCCGTGGATGTACACATGCTTGAAAGGTACTTTGCCGGTGAAGTGCGTGGTCATCATGATCATCCGTGCCACCCAAAAGAAGATGATGTCGTAGCCAGTCACCAAAACACTGGAGGGCAGGTACAAATCGCCATCGGATGTTTTGTGGGGCCAACCCACGGTGCTGAAAGGCACCAACGCAGAAGAGTACCAGGTGTCCAACACGTCTTCATCACGGCGCAAAGTTTTGCCAGGCGCTTGGGCTTGCGCATCGGCTTCGTTGTGCGCCACATAGACCTGGCCGTCTTCGTCATACCAAGCGGGTATTTGGTGGCCCCACCAGAGTTGGCGGCTGATGCACCACTCGGTGAT
>CANNNH010000115.1 GCA_947505915.1 Comamonadaceae bacterium | reverse complement strand
TTTTGCACAGGCCCACGGTGGGTCGCTGATCCATGGCGATGGACTCATCAGGGATCAGCAGATCTGGGAACCTTGCCATTTCTGCACCCAAGAAGGCCACGTCACGGACATCTCGGGCCACCAGACCTATCGTGTCGCAAGAGTCGGCGTTGGGCCACACCCCACGCTTGGGTACCAAGTTGTAGGTGGGCTTGTAGCCCGTCACACCACAGTAGCCGCAGGGGCGAATGGTCGAGCCCATGGTTTGCGTGCCGGTCGCAAAACTGACCATGTTGGCGGCGATGGCGGCAGCCGAGCCCGAAGAAGATCCGCCGGGTGTGTGGTTGAGGTTGCGCGGGTTGCGCGTGCCATTGGTGGGGAATGTGGCCAATTCGGTGGTGATGGTTTTGCCCAGCATCACACCACCCGATTTGCGCAACGTGGCGATGCATGCCGCATCTTGCACAGGCTGATGCCCCACAAAGACTTGAGACCCACCTTGTGTCGGCATGTCATGGGTATCGAACACATCTTTGATGCCCACCGTCAAGCCGTGCATCGCCCCTTGAATGGCTTGGCCATCCAACCAAATGGCTTGTTTCAAGGCCGCCTCGCGGGCAATGTGCGCGAAGGCATGGACCTGTGGTTCTTGTTGTTCTATTTGATCCAAGCAGGCTTGGACATAGGTCTTCGCCGACAAGGTTCTGTTTTGCAAGGCTTGGGCCACAACCACTGCCGGTTGCTCCACCCATGGGACGTTGTTCATTCAATCCTTTTTCATATCGGTGCAAATGATGGCACCATCGACTTTACAGCCATGGGCCCAAGCGCACATCAGCGCGTCCAAAAAAACCCGGCTCAGCGACTCAAAACCCCGAAAATGCACGCTTCAATGATCGACCCTTGCACCGTGAAATGTTCCAACCCACCCCCAAGCCCTTGAAAATCAAGTTTTTGGGCCATCAAAAGGCGACAAGTTGAGCAAGCCGTTACAACCCGACTGGCGCCAGCTCCACCTGGGCCGCTTGCTCGGCCATGCCATGCGCCGCTTTGACTCGCGGGTGCTGTACCTGATGGCGCACAACGTCGATGTGCCACTGGCCTTGTCCAATTTGGCGGCACGCAACCAAATCAGCGCGGCCCACATCCACATCACCCGCCACTTGGCATTGGAGGGCTCGCGCCTGAGTGAATTGGCCGAATTGGCGGGCATGAGCAAACAAGCCATGGGGGCCCTGGTTGATCAATGCGAGGCCTGGGGCCTGGTGCAGCGCATGTCAGACGGCACGGACGCCCGCGCCAAGCGCATTGCTTTCACGCCCGACGGGCTGGCTTGGCTGGACGCTTTCAAACAAGCCGTGGCCCAAGCCCAAGACGAATTCCGCCAAGAAGTGGGTGCCGAGGTGGCCACGGTCGTGGCCTTGGGCCTGGAGGCCTATGCACAGGGTTGGCGCTGACCTATGGCTAACACCCATTTGATGCGCGCCGCCTCCCCATAGAATGAATACGAACCAGGGTTAACACGAGGAGAGAGACCATGCGCATACTCATCGCCGAAGACGATCAGGTATTGGCCGACGGGTTGTTGCGCACGCTGCGCGCTTCTGGCGCGGCCGTGGACCACGTGGCCAGCGGCAGCGAAGCCGATGCCGCCTTGATGACCACCGACGAGTTTGATTTGTTGATCCTGGACCTGGGCTTGCCCAAAATGCATGGCCTGGAAGTGCTCAAACGCATGCGTGCCCGCGGCTCATCGATGCCCGTGCTCATCCTCACCGCGGCCGACAGCGTGGAAGAGCGGGTCAAAGGCCTGGACTACGGCGCCGACGACTACATGGCCAAACCGTTTTCTCTGCAAGAGTTGGAAGCGCGGGTGCGCGCCCTGACCCGGCGCGGCATGGGTGGGGCCACCTCCACCATCAAGCACGGTCCGCTGGTGTACGACCAGTCGGGTCGGGTCGCCACCATCGACGGCAAGATGGTCGAGTTGTCGGCGCGCGAGTTGGGCTTGCTGGAAGTGCTGCTGCAACGCTCGGGCCGCTTGGTCAGCAAAGACCAGTTGGTGGAGCACCTGTGCGAATGGGGCGAAGAGGTGAGCAACAACGCCATTGAGGTGTACATCCATCGCTTGCGCAAAAAGATTGAAAAAGGCCCGATCCGCATTGCCACCGTGCGCGGCTTGGGCTATTGCCTGGAAAAAATACCGGCCTGAGGGCCCGCCCCCATGCCATGAAGATTTTTCAGCGCGAACAGCGCTCGCTGTTTGGCGAAATTCTGGATTGGATGCTCACCCCATTGCTGCTGCTGTGGCCCGTCAGCTTGGCGCTGACGTGGCTGGTGGCGCAAGGCATTGCCAGCCAGCCTTTTGATCGCGGTTTGGAGTACAACGCCCAGGCCTTGGCGCAATTGGTGCGCACCGACCCGCAGCGCAAAACCCAGTTCAGCTTGCCCGGTGCAGCGCGCGACATCTTGCGCGCCGATGAGGTGGACGAGGTGTACTTCCAAGTGCTCGGCCCCGATGGCGAACTGCTCAGCGGTGACCGCGACTTCCCGCCCCCCAATATCCCCCCGGGTGCGGGAAGAGGTGTGACGCAATTTCGCGATGATGCCATGCGTGGGGTGGCCATTCGGGTGGCATATATGTGGGTCTACCCCCAAAGCATGGACGGCCCAGCAGCTTTGGTGCAAGTGGGCGAGACCTTGGGCAAGCGCTCGGTGCTGGCCACAGAGATTATCAAAGGCGTGATGCTGCCGCAGTTTGTCATCTTGCCCTTGGCCGTGCTGCTGGTGTGGCTGGCCTTGGCGCGGGGCATCAAGCCGCTGAGCCAGTTGGAGGAGCGCATTCGGCTGCGCAAACCGGATGACATGAGCCCGCTGGACGACCGGGTGGTGCCCCTGGAAGTGGCGCCGCTGGTGTCGTCCATCAATGACCTGCTGACCCGGCTGAAAGACTCGATCGCCACCCAAAAACGCTTTTTGGCCGACGCTGCGCACCAGCTCAAAACCCCGCTGGCGGGCTTGCGCATGCAAGCCGACTTGGCGCAGCGCGCCGGCGCCAGCGCCGAAGAACTCAAGAAGTCACTGGAACAAATAGGTCGCTCGAGCATGCGTGCGACCCACACCGTCAACCAACTGCTGTCGCTGGCGCGCGCAGAGAGCACGGGCGCCGTGATCCCCACCCAGGTGTGTGACTTGGTGGCTTTGACCTTGGAGGTGGTGCAAGACTCGCTGCCGCGCGCCATGGACCGTGCCATTGACCTGGGCTATGAGGGTCCCGAAGTGGGCCACCGCGCAGCCTGGACGATGGGCCACCCGACCTTGCTCAAAGAGTTGATCCGCAACTTGGTGGACAACGCCATCAACTACACCCCGTCAAGCACCACCAAGCCGGGCGTGATCACGGCACGGGTGTTGCCCCAAGCCGACGATCAATCGGTGTGGCTGCAAGTAGAAGACTCTGGCCCTGGCATCGCACCGGGTGAGCGCGAATTGGTGTTCCAACCGTTTTACCGCGCCTTGGGCAACGAGGCCGACGGCTCTGGGCTGGGCCTGCCCATCGTGATGGAAATCGCGGCCAAACACGGCGCGAAAGTGACGATTGATGACGCCCACCCCGGCAATAACCCCCCAGGGGCTTTGTTCACGGTTGACTTCAGCAGCACCCGCGCCTGAAATGTGCAGCTGCCATGCATTGGCCGCAGGCCATGGCTGCCCTTGAATGGCGTCAACCCTGGGGGCTTCGCCGTGAGGTGATCAAGGCTTGTGCATATTGAGGTTTAAGCGCTCTCGCTCGATCACCCGTTGCGCCACGTCATCGGCGGCCACCCGCTGCACATAAGCCCATAAATCGGGCATCTCGGTCGGGGCAATGCCGGCCATGGTGGCCCATCGGGTGGCGGTCAGGGCATAAGCGTCCACGGGGCCCAAGTGCGCCCCAGCCAGCCATTCGCCCGCTGGCAGCGCCAACACCCGCGCTTGCAAGGCGAGCACCAGCGCGCGGTACTGCGGCAGCGCATGGTTGCGGATCTCGGCCTGCACAGCGGGCTGGTCGCTGTATTTGTGCGGCATGAACACATGGGTGAAGGTCGGGTGCACCGTGTTGTTGAGCCAAGACAGGGTTTCGATGGCCCGCGCCCGCGCCATGGGCACATCTGGCAGGAGGTGGGCCTGGGGAAAGCGTTTGTCCAAATACCCCACCATGGCCAAAATTTGCGTCAGCACCTCGCCGCCATCGACCAACACCGGCACTTGGCCATTGGGGTTGATGGCTTTGAATTCCGGCGTGAGTTGCTCGCCTTTGTGCAGCTTGACCATGATGGGCTCAAAGGGCACGCCGGTTTTTTCCAGCATCAGGTGAGGCACAAACGAACACGCGCCCGGTGAAAAGTACAGCTGAATGCTCATGGGTAGGGCTCCTGGGCTTGAAGGCTGGCGTTGGCAGATGTGGGCATTGGGACGTTGCACGGCATTTGGCACAACTCGCGCCCGCCGATGTGACAAGCCCGGTTGAAGGTCACCACGTGGTCCACCTGCGCGCGAATGCCAATCCACTCGCCCACTTTGTGGTCATGGTGGCTGGGCACATGGGCCAAAACCGTCTCGCCGGTGTGCAGGCGCAGGGTGTACAAAAACTCAGAGCCGCGAAACGACTTGCGGATGATTTCGGCCTTCACCGGCGCATCGTCGTCGTGCACGATGTCATCGGCACGCAGCAACACATCGCACTCGCCGCTGGCCAGCGCGCAAGGCAAGGGCAACTCGGCCACATCGGTGAGCTCGCCCAAGGGAGTTTGGACCACGACTTGGTTGCCTTCTTGGCGCAAGGTGGCGTGGGTGAACACGCCGTGACCAATGAACTCGGCCACAAAACGGGTGGCCGGGCGGTGGTACAGGCTGTAAGCGTCGCCCCACTGGTGCAAGCGCCCCTCGGACATCACACCAATCACGTCGCCCACGGCAAACGCCTCCATTTGGTCATGGGTCACAAACAAAGCTGTGGTTTGGGCCTCTTTGAGGATGCCGCGCACCTCTTGGGCCAAGCGTTCGCGCAAGTCCACATCGAGGTTGGAAAACGGCTCATCGAGCAACAACAACTGGGGTTGGGGCGCCAAGGCCCGCGCCAATGCCACGCGTTGCTGCTGGCCGCCACTGAGCTGGTGCGGCAAGCGCTGGGCCGACGATGACAGCCCGACCAAGTCCAACACCGCTTGCACCCGGGCTTGGCGTTGGTCACGGGCCCAGCCGTGCAAGCCAAAGCCCACATTGGTGGCCACGTCCATGTGGGGAAACAAGGCATAGTCTTGGAACACCATGCCCACACGGCGCTTTTCCGGCGCGATCTGCACCGTGGCGCTGCTGACGGTTTCTTGCTCAATGCGGATGGACCCGGCGCTCACCGGCTCCAATCCTGCAATGGCGCGCAACAAGGTGGTTTTGCCGCAACCCGAGGGGCCAATCAGCACGCCCATCTCGCCGGCGGCCAGGCGCAAGTTCACACCCGCCACCGCCGGTTGCTCGCGCCCGGGGTAATGCACCTGTAATTGTGTGACGTCAACGGCCATGCTGGGCATTGTAGGCAGGCCCTTTGGCCCCAAGGCG
>CANNNH010000114.1 GCA_947505915.1 Comamonadaceae bacterium | reverse complement strand
GATTGGCTTGGTCGCCCAGCACTATCTGAATTTGACCACCTAAGGCATCCGTCACCATGGGACCGCCGCCCTTATAGGGAACGTGCACCATGTCGATACCCGCTTGGGCCTTAAACAGCTCAGTGCCCAGATGCGGCAAGCTGCCGCTGCCGGCCGAGCCGTAGGACAGCTTTCCCGGGTTGGCCTTGGCGTATTGCACCAGCTCGGCCACGTTTTTGACAGGTAGGCTGGGGTGAACCACCAGCACGTAATTGACATCGACCGTGCGCACGATATGGGTAAAGTCTTTACGCGGGTCATAGGGCATCTTGTCGTAGATGGCGACGTTGATGGCCAGCGAAGCAATGTTGCCCAGTAGCAGGGTGTAGCCATCGGGCGCGGCTTGCGCCACAATGCCGGCGCCCAGCATCCCGCCGGCGCCGCTCTTGTTGTCGATCACCACCGGTTGGCCTAAGGCCTCAGCCAACCCCGGTTGCACCACTCTGGCATAAAAATCGACCGCACCGCCCGGAGGAAAGGGGACCACCAGCCTAATAGGTTTGTTGGGATAGGCCTGGGCCAGCACGGAACAGGCCGTCAAAAAACCAAGGATGGCGACACAAATCCGCTGCCATTTGAAGCCAGTGCGCATAGCTTTGTCTCCTATTTTTCGGCGAGTGTACACTTTAAATTTACCCCCTAAAAGGCGACTTTATGGCCCCTACCATCGACCGGTTGGAATGCTGGGTGCTGCGTGCGCCGATAGCAGAACCAGTGGCCAATGCCTTTGGCGCCATGAGCAATCGGCCTGCCGTTTTTTTGCGCGTGAGTGCCAGCGACGGCGCCACGGGTTGGGGTGAGGTGTTCAGTAATTTCCCGCAAGTTGGCGCCGAGCACCGGGCACGGCTAATCAGCAGCATCTTTGCCCCCATGCTGGCGGGTGTGGCGGCCGATGACCCGGCAAGCGTACGCACCCTGCTGGACCAGCGCACCCGGCAGATGGCGATCCAGTGTGGCGAGCCCGGACCCTTTGCACAGATCACCGGCGCGGTAGACCAGGCGCTGTGGGACATGGCCGCCCGCCGCGCCAAGCTGCCGCTCTGGAAACTACTGGGCGGCAGCAGCGGCCGGGTGCGGGTCTATGCCAGCGGCATCGGGCCCGACAAAGTAGTGGCGGTAGCCCTGGCCAAACACGCTGAGGGTTACCGCGCATTCAAACTCAAGGTTGGCTTTGGTACCGAACGCGATATAGCCAACCTGGCCGCCATGCGCGAAGCCCTGGGCCCGGACGCGGTGATCATGTGTGATGCCAACCAGGCCTGGTCGCCTTCCGATGCTCCTGCCCGCATTGCCGAGCTGGCGCCCTATCAGCCCTACTGGATTGAAGAACCCATTGGCGCCGACCAGCCACACGCCGCCTGGCGCAGCCTGGCCCAGGCCAGCCCAGTGCCCTTGGCAGCCGGCGAAAACTTGCGTGGTGAACTCGCATTTAGCGAGGCCATTGAAGCCGGCTACCTGCGGTTTGTACAGCCCGACGTGGGCAAGTGGGGCGGCATCACAGGCGGGCTGGCCGTAGCACGCCAGGCACAGGCGCGGGGCATCGCGTATTGCCCGCACTGGCTGGCAGGCGGCGTCGGTCTGGCTGCCAGCCTGCACGCCCTGGCCGGCTCAGGCACACCCGGTGGCTGGGCAGAGGTGGACGCCAACCCCAACCCGCTGCGCGAGCAGGTGTTTGCGCTAACGGTAGTGGATGGTTGGGCCACCCTGTCGGACGCGCCGGGCTTGGGGGTGGAGCCGGACCTGAAGGCACTGGATGGGTATCGGGTTTTGACCCGGTAGCATGTTAGGGGGGTGCGGACAAAAACTTGGTCAGTCAAAGTCGGACAAATGGTCAATACGACGTTTGAGTCAACAGTCACTTGCCATTCAGCTCCAAACGGAGTAAAAATAAAAAAACGCGGCATTGAAGCCATCTTAAAAACATGGGAGCGTATTTTTCGAGTTTTGGCAGTCGTAAAAAATTTAAGTAGCAGCCAATAACTACAGATGGGTACTTGGCCTGATTGTGTAGCTAACTTGTCGCCGTCAATCAATGGACAAATGCCTTATGACGATCATGCAAAAAACCTTTGCAGTCTCACTTTCTCTGAGCTTTCTCCTTCACGCGCACGCGCAGCTACCTGAAGCGAAGCCTATCCCAAGAGACGGTAGTTGCCCTTCGGATTACGTGACGGAGGGAAGGTTTTGCGCCCCCAGAGCTGGGGCCCAGATGGCAATTCCCAAGCACGGAGCATGTCCAAGAGACTACGCCAGTCAAGGCAACTACTGTGTGGCCAACCAAAACGCTAAAGCTGCTTTTCTTAAAAATAAAGCTATTTGTCCATCCGGCTCACATGGCCAAGGAAATTACTGCGTCAAAAATTAAGCTGGTAAAGCCGCCTGACCAGATGTGTCCTTTCGGCTACGTTAGCCAAGGCAATTACTGCGTTTACAAAAATTAAGCTGATAAAGCCGCCATTGCAGCTATAAAAATTACGTGTCTCATCTAGGGTTAGAACCAGCTTTCAATTTTTGCTGAATTGGCGCAGACTCAAATTGCCAATAGCCGACAGCCGGCGCAGGCTGTTAGCACAAGTGTTCCAAGACTGCGACATTGGCGCAAGCCCCTGTGCCGAAATATTCAGGAGTTAAAGATGAACGCATCAACGATGGCCCAAAAGTCTTTTGCATCGAGAAAATTGGTGGCAGACAACGCTGAGCTTAAAAAAACAGATCAACCCGACCCTGTTTTGCAGCATCTAGAGAACTTACACCTGCCCTTGACCAGGGAAAACTATTTAGAGGCGGCCTATCCGTTGGGATTGCCTGATAGTTGGAGTCCACAGGACGAGGCATCGCTTCCCCAGGAAATTCGCAGGATCATCATCTGACAGCCAGACTTAAACCGTTAGGGTTTGAGGGGGAGTCCATTCGGTAGCAGCACTCAAAAGAGATCATTTATTTGGGAGACCCACATGTACAAGAAAATATTATTGGCTTATGACGGCTCAGATGCTGGGCAACAAGCCTTGCTAGATTGCAAGGAAATTGCGCAGATGGAGCAAAGCGAGCTTCATCTCTTGGCTGTGGTCTCATTTTCCTTTAGTGGGGCCATGGGTGTGGACATCTCTATAAAGGAAGTTGAAGAACTTGATCACGCTCGGCTCAGTGAGGTGTTGGAACTGGGCATCAAGAAATTAAACGATATGGGTGTCAAGGCCATCGGCACCATCAGACGGGGCGGCCCCGTGGATGAGATAGTGAAGTACGTCCGGGAGCAAAGTATTGAATTGGTGGTTGTGGGTCACAAACACAAAGACAGATGGCTTGAGAGGTGGTGGGGTGGCTCTTTATCAAAGGCCCTGATAGAAGAGTCGCCCTGCAGCGTGTTGGTGGTCATCACCCACTAAATGCCCACACATGCAATTGTGCCAACCAGAGCATTCGTTGGGCGTGCCCTGCTCAAATCGAAACCGGCCCACATGGTCAACTCAGCACCGGCGTCACCAACCAGGTGGCATGAGCAGTCACTCAGGGCGAGGCACCAAGGCTTGAAAATAGTGTTCAAGCTCAGGTGGGAACAACCCTTTTGATGGTATTTTCAAAATGCAATTGAATCGCTTTTTGGAGCTTCTTGACATCTTTTTGCTCAAGTGCTGAAGCGATTTGTTCGTGATCATCCAAGGCCCCACGCCAGTTTTCTGGCGTGCTATTTCCGCTGTATCGCAAACTGCGCATGCGTTTGCTGAGAGTTTTGTGAACCATGGCCAGGGATTCGTTCTGCGCCATATCGATCAGCGCATCATGGATTTTCTGGTTCAACTCAAAGTATTCAGAACGCTTGCCTTTGTCATAGAGGAGCTTCATTTTTTCATGCATGGACAGTACGCGGTCGATCTTTTTTTGGTCCGCCTTGCAGGCTTTTTGTGAAGCGAAGCTTTCAAGCAAAGCCATCACTTCGAGCATATCCGCAGCATCTTTCGGGCTGAATGTCTTGACCACCGCGCCGCGCAGGGGCAACAAATCTACCAGTCCCTCGGAGGCCAGCACTTTGAGCGCTTCTCGAATTGGCGTTCGGGAGACGCCCAGATCCCGGCTGATTTCAAGCTCCAGCACCCTATCACCTGGTTTTATTTTTCCTTCAACAATCAAATTGCGCAGGCGGGTGGTGACCTCAAGGTGCAGGGAAGTTCTGGCAATGGGGTCGTTGGTGGGCATGGATTTCACGTGTCTAGAACTAAAAAGACCGATTGTAGTGGACCGGTTATGCTAGGATCTGTAATTACAGGTTACAGATTAACGGAGCAAACTTGACCCAAGCAACCATTGCATTGTTTACCGGCGACCCTGCCGGGATTGGCGCTGAATTGGTACAAAAATTACTCGACCAACCAGCGCTCAGACCAAAGGCCAGCATACTGTTGATTGGCCAGCAGGGAGCGATTCGTACCACCGCAGATGTGCGATGGCACCCCTGGTCCGGCATTGATGCGCCTGCGTTCGAGCCCGGCATTGCTACTGCACGCAACGGTCGTTATATGCTGGACGCACTGGCTGAGGGCGTGAAGCTCGTCGCCGATGGCAGCGCGGATGCCTTTTGCTTTGCACCCTTGAACAAAAGCGCCCTGCGCTTGGGCGGTATGCACCAAGAGGACGAACTACGCTGGTTTGCCGAGTTTTTAAACTACCACGGCGTTTGCGGTGAACTCAATGTTCTGCAGAACCTCTGGACTGCGAGGGTCACCTCGCATGTGCCTCTCAAGGAGGTCAGCCAAAACCTGTCAAGCAGCAAAGTCTGTGATGCCATCAAGATGATTTCAAACGCTCTCAAAGCCCCACAGGTACTGGGGCGCACGGTATGCCCGTAGGTGTCACTGTGATTGGCCCGCTTTGGGCGGATGCCCTGACACTGAGTGCGGCGCACTCATTGGAGTTGAGTCTTAACTAAGGAGCAACTTTAATCAATGCGGATTCTTGCACTTCGTGCTAGCTACTGCACGATAGAATTTTTTAATTTTCTTGAAACAAACTTTCTAGCCTTATGCGAGTCTCGTGAAAATCAAAATTAAGATGATGAAGAACTCCAGTGTTATTCAAAAAAGTATTTTTTGAACGACGCACAATCAAGTCAGCTTCAGGCTGATACCTCAATTAGAAAGAACTTATATGGGAAAAGCTGAACAAAGCGGCTCGCCGTCATCGGCACGGGCTATGACCGCTACTCAGAAAATGTTTGCCCGTTCCTGCAGCCGAGATTGGGTCACCCCCGGTGAAGTGGTCTATCCCGACCCGGAGTTAGTGATCGTACACGACGGGTTCGTCGAGACCGCCTACAAGGAACTCACGGGCCTAGGCTATGGGCGGATTACCTCACCAGAGAAGGTAATTTTTGTTACAGACCATGAAGTCTCATACAGCTCACAACGGGCCGTAGAGCGCGGCCGCAACATTCGGTCCATCGCCAAGTCCTGGGAGGTGGATCAGTTCTTTGACGTGGGCCGCGGGGGCCAAGGCCACATCTTTCCCATTGAATCTGGCCTAATTAGGCCTGGTATGTTTGTTATGTGTTACGACATGCACTGTACCAATTTCGGTGCTGTTGGAGCGTTGG
>CANNNH010000113.1 GCA_947505915.1 Comamonadaceae bacterium | reverse complement strand
CCGGTGGCATTACCCAGCACATTGGTGCTTACCATGTGGAAACACCGCGCGGTATGGTGTCCTTTCTGGACACTCCTGGTCACGAGGCCTTCACGGCCATGCGTGCCCGTGGCGCGCAGGCCACTGACATCGTGATTCTGGTGGTCGCAGCGGACGACGGCGTGATGCCGCAAACCCGCGAAGCCATCAAGCATGCGAAAGCAGCTGGTGTCCCTATCGTTGTCGCGATCAACAAGATCGACAAACCCGACGCCAATCTGGACCGCGTCAAAGGCGAGTTGGTGGCTGAAGAAGTGATACCCGAAGAGTTCGGCGGCGACGTACCCTTTGTGGGTGTGTCCGCGCGCACCGGGGCCGGCATCGACGCTTTGCTCGAACAGGTGCTGCTGCAAGCCGAAGTGCTTGAGCTGCGTGCACCGGTTGACGCCCTGGCCAAGGGACTCGTCATTGAAGCCCAACTCGACAAGGGGCGCGGCCCTGTCGCTACTGTGCTGATTCAGTCCGGCACACTCAAGACCGGCGATGTGGTGCTGGCAGGTTCTACCTTTGGCCGCGTTCGCGCCATGCTGGATGAGAACGGCAAGACCATCAAGACGGCAGGACCATCGATACCGGTAGAAATTCAAGGTTTGACTGAAGTGCCGCAAGCCGGCGACGAGTTCATGGTCATGACAGACGAGCGTCGTGCCCGTGAGATCGCGACCTACCGTGCGGGCAAGTTCCGCAACACCAAACTGGCCAAGCAGCAGGCCGCCAAGCTCGAGAACATGTTCTCGGATATCGGTGGCGGCGAAGTCAAGATGTTGCCGATCATCATCAAGGCCGATGTCCAGGGCTCTCAAGAAGCGCTGGCGCAGTCCCTCCTCAAGCTGTCGACCGACGAGGTCAAAGTTCAGCTCGTGTACTCTGCCGTGGGCGGTATTTCAGAGTCGGACGTCAACCTGGCTATTGCATCCAAAGCAGTTTTGATCGGTTTCAACACACGCGCTGACGCTCAAGCCCGCAAACTGGCTGAAAACAATGGCATCGACATCCGTTACTACAACATCATTTATGACGCCGTAGACGAGCTGCGCGCCGCCATGTCGGGCATGTTGACGCCGGAGAAGAAAGAAGAAGTCATCGGCAATGCCGAGATACGCCAGGTCTTCAAGGTCAGCAAGATCGGCTCGATTGCCGGTTGTATGGTCACCGCCGGAGTGGTTCGCCGCAACGCGCGCATTCGCCTCTTGCGCGAAAACGTGGTCATCTTCACTGGAGAGCTCGACTCGCTCAAGCGCTTCAAGGACGATGCGCGCGAGGTCAAAGAAGGTTTCGAGTGCGGCTTGAACGTCAAGGGTTACAACGACATCGAGGTTGGCGATATCCTGGAGTTCTTTGAAATCCGCGAAGTGGCCAGGACGCTCGAGGTCTGAAGCGAGCGCTGATGGTGGCGCTGTCAAAAGCAGGCCTCAGGGCGTGTTTGTCACGCCCTTGCCATCAACAATCGATACCCTATTATTTTTCAATGCGTAAGAAATCTTCCACCCCGAACCGCGGTTTTCGCGTTGCTGATCAGATCCAACGTGATCTGACGGAGCTGATCGCGCGCGAGTTAAAAGATCCGCGGGTGGGCATGGTCACGGTCCAGTCGGTCGAGGTCACGCCTGATTACGCGCATGCTAAGGTGTATTTCAGCGTGCTGGTGGGCGATCCCAAAGAGTGCGAAGAAGCACTCAACCAAGCAGCCGGATTTTTACGCAATGGCCTTTTTAAGAAATTGATGATCCACACCGTGCCCACCTTGCACTTTGTGTTTGACCGCACCACTGAGCATGCTTCCGATATGAACGCCTTGATTGCCAAGGCTGTTTCCTCCCGCGCCCAAGACGACTGACCCACGCGCCGTTGCCCTTTGACAGGTTCAGGGTTAACGGTGCTGCCGGGTGCAGCGCAGGCTGTGCCCCGAGCCTGTCGAAATATATGACGCCTTCCATCAACCCTCGTCAGAAAATAAAGCGACGTCCCGTTCACGGCGTGCTTTTGCTCGACAAGCCTTTGGGTTTGTCCAGTAACCAGGCTTTGCAAAAAGCCAAGTGGTTGATGCGCGCCGAAAAAGCCGGGCACACCGGCACCCTGGACCCGCTGGCCACAGGGGTGCTGCCTCTTTGCTTTGGTGCGGCCACCAAATTCAGCCAGATGCAGCTCGAAGCCGACAAAACCTACGAGGCTGTTTTGCTGCTCGGGCAAAAGACCAGCACGGCCGATGCTGAAGGCGAAGTGATCGAAACCCGCGATGTACCGCAGATCACCCATGAGTTGCTGGAGCGACTCACGCAGCAGTTTTCTGGGGAGCAGTCGCAAGTACCGCCAATGTACTCAGCCCTTAAAAAAGACGGTAAGGCGCTGTATGAATATGCGCGCGCCGGGCAAGAGGTGGAGCGCGAAGCGCGCCATGTCGTGATCCATTCTCTGCACTTGAGTGTGGCCCATGATGACCGCGCACCCGCTGCCATCCGCGCCGTCGTGCATTGCAGCAAAGGCACTTACATCCGCACACTGGGCGAGGACATCGGCGAAGCCATCGGTTGCGGAGCGCATCTGGGCTTTTTGCGCCGCATTGAAACCGGCGGATTCAAAGACAGCCAATGCGTGAGCCTGCCGGCCCTGGAAGCCATGAACGAAGCCGAGCGCGATGCTTGCCTTCTTGCACCACAGTCACTGGTCGCAGGCAGTCCCAGCGTGAGTCTTGATTCCGCCGATGCCGGTCGATTTCTCAGCGGGCTGCGCCGGCGCGGCGAACCTGGCCGATGGGGTGCTGAAAACCAGCCGCTTGTACAGGTGTTTGGCAGTGAGCCCCACGCGTTTTTAGGTACCGCCCATGTGACGGCCAATGAATTGATTCCTGAGCGTTTGCTCAGCCCCATTGAAGTTCAGGACATGCTGCAAGCCGCAGCATCGGCTGGTCCGGCGCTACATTCGCATGAGCCCCCAGCCTTGACCTGACGCCTGTACTGACCGTCAAGACAAAAAAAGTTTTTAGAAAATTTAGAAGTTTTAGAAAGCGAACCATGACCATTAAACAGATCCGCAACATTGCCATCATTGCCCACGTTGACCATGGCAAAACCACCATGGTCGACCAACTGCTGCGCCAGTCCGGCACTTTTGCAGAACACGAAAAAGTGGTTGACACTGTGATGGACAACAACGCCATTGAAAAAGAGCGTGGCATCACGATTCTGGCTAAAAACTGCGCTGTGACCTGGGAAGGCACGCACATCAACATCGTTGACACCCCCGGCCACGCCGACTTCGGCGGTGAAGTCGAGCGTGCGCTGTCCATGGTGGACGGTGTGGTGCTGCTGATCGATGCGCAAGAAGGCCCGATGCCGCAAACGCGTTTCGTGACCAAGAAGGCCCTGGCCCTGGGACTCAAACCCATTTTGGTAGTCAACAAGGTCGACAAGCCCGGCGCCCGCCCTGACTTCGTGGTCAACGCTGCGTTTGATTTGTTCGACAAATTGGGCGCAACAGACGAACAGCTCGACTTCCCGGTCGTCTACGCATCAGGCATCAACGGCTGGTCTTCGATGGAAGAGGGCGCGCCCGGTGAGCAGTGGGGGCCCGACATGTCGGCCCTGTTCAACACCGTGCTCAATCACGTGCCGGCCCAAAAGGGTGACCCGGAAGCACCCTTGCAACTACAAATTTCTGCGCTCGACTTCTCGACCTTTGTCGGTCGCATCGGCGTTGGCCGCATCAGCCAGGGCACGATCAAGCCCATGATGGACGTAGTGGTGATGGAAGGCCCGGACGGCAAAGCAGTCAAAGGCCGTATCAACCAGGTGTTGACCTTCCAGGGTCTTGAGCGTGTGCAAGCCACCGAAGCCGGCCCCGGGGAGATTGTGCTGATCAACGGCCTGACCGATATCGGCATCGGCGTGACCATCACAGACCCGACGACACCGATGCCGCTGCCTATGCTCAAGGTCGATGAGCCAACGCTGACCATGAACTTTTGCGTCAACACCAGCCCCTTGGCTGGCCGTGAAGGCAAGTACGTTACCAGCCGCCAGATCTGGGACCGCCTGCAAAAAGAGTTGCAACACAACGTGGCGCTGCGCGTCAAGGAAACCGACGAAGAAGGTATCTTTGAAGTGATGGGTCGTGGCGAGTTGCACCTGACCATCCTCTTGGAAAACATGCGCCGCGAAGGCTACGAGCTGGCTGTGTCCAAACCACGCGTGGTGTTCCGCGACGTCAAGGGTGAAAAATACGAGCCTATCGAGCTGGTCACGGCTGATATCGAAGAGCAACACCAAGGCGGCGTGATGCAAGCCCTGGGCGAGCGCAAAGGCGAGCTGGTGAACATGGAGCCGGACGGCCGTGGACGTGTGCGTTTGGAATACCGCATTCCAGCGCGTGGTCTGATTGGTTTCACCAACGAATTCTTGAACCTGACCCGTGGCTCGGGACTGATTTCCAACATCTTTGACAGCTACGAAGCCCACAAGGGTGACATTGGCGGGCGCAAGAACGGTGTGCTGATCTCCATGGACGCCGGTGAAATATTCACCTACGCCTTGGGCAAACTCGACGACCGCGGTCGCATGTTCGTCAAGGCCAATGATCCTGTGTACGAAGGCATGATTGTGGGCATTCACAGCCGTGACAACGATCTGGTGGTGAACGCCACGCGCACCAAGCAGCTGACCAATTTCCGCGTTTCCGGCAAGGAAGATGCGATCAAAATCACACCACCGATCGATTGCACGCTGGAGTACGGTGTGGAATTCATCGAAGACGACGAGTTGGTGGAAATCACGCCCAAGTCCATTCGCCTGCGTAAGCGCCACCTGACTGAGAGCGAGCGCAAACGCGCCGGTCGTTAAATTCCCGGATTGCAATTCAACTATGAAACTGACTCACACGCGGGCCGTCTTGCTGATGGTGGCTATCGCGTTCATGTGGTCGATTGCAGGGGTGGTGACGCGTCATCTTGAAAGCGCTCGCAGTTTTGAAGTGACGTTCTGGCGCAGCTTTTTCACCTTGCTGTCTTTGATGGTGATGTTGCCGCTGTTTCAAGGCCGTGAGGTTTTTTCGCGTATTCGTCACGACGGTCGTGCACTTTGGATCTCCGGCGTTTGCTGGAGCTTTATGTTCACGGCCTTCATGATGGCGCTGACCCTGACGAGCGTCGCCAATGTGCTGATCACACTGGCTGTCGGCCCATTTTTAACAGCATTGCTGGCGCGTGTGCTTATTGGTCACCAGATTGCTATGCGCACCTGGCTCGCGATTGCTGTTGCGGGATTGGGCATCGCTTGGATGTTCGGTGGCGATTTGCAAGCCAACGGCGATGGGTCTCAGCTGGCTGGCACCCTGGTCGCGCTGCTGGTGCCCATGGCCGGCGCCATCAACTGGACGGTGGTGCAGCGCAGCCAGGCACAAGGGGACAAAGTAGATCTGGTGCCTGCTGTGATGGTGGGCGCCTTCATTTCATCGCTGGTGACTTTGCCGCTGGCGCTGCCACTGACAGCAACGGCCCACGACATTGCATTACTGGCCATGCTGGGGTTGGTGCAATTGGCCATTCCTTGCGTGCTGTCTGTGCGCTGTGCCAGTGTGCTCAAAGCGCCGGAAATTG
>CANNNH010000112.1 GCA_947505915.1 Comamonadaceae bacterium | reverse complement strand
TGTCTGCGCGTTGTCTATGGGGTTGAGCCAATCCCTTGCTTTACCTAGGTATTCACCAGCATCGGCGTCGGGTGCATTCATGCGCTCCACCCAGCGCCAGACACGCGGGGAGATTTTTTTCATAAGCGATGAGGGCAGTGGGTCGCGCCCAAGGTGCGCAAACAAAGGCGCGATAAGACCGTAGTCTGCGTAGGTCGGTGTGCTACCCAGCAAGTAAGGCGTATTTGCTAGGTGGCGGTCAAAGCGTTGCAGGAATTCAATGGTGCTGGCTTCTACTTCAGATAGGGTGGTGGCATTGACGCCAAAGGCCACGGTCGCTGCTCGCATACGCTTGCTGGCGAATTGAAACACTTCGTTTTGTTGAGCCGTTGACGCGCCTGGGGCCAAGGTGCTCCCGAAATCAGCGCGTAGAAAATCGAGGTTTTCTGCATCGAAATTCCAGCGATAGTGCATGGCCGAACGCAGTAGTCCTTCGCCGCCAAAGAGTTCAAACAAATGGGCCAGCACGGCCAGAAGTGGATCTTCAGGCAAGGCGCGCGGGCCATGCCCCATCTCCTGAGCTTCAAAATGATCGATGATGACAGCGCCGTCTTGTAGCAGTGTGCCATCGGGGAGTTGGACCACGGGGATGATCCAACGCCCGATTTGCGGCAGTATTTCTGTCATAAAGCGCGGATCGCCCGCGGGCCGCTCTTCAAACGCGATACCTTGCTTTTTAAAGTAAGAGCGCACCTTGGCGGTATAAAGCGAGGCAGGCATACCGTAGAGAATGGGTAGGTTTTGCATGATTAGTTTGCGTGGCTGATGTTATTTGCGGTCAGACCCACAGGCTCAATACGAAGTCGGCTTTGTTCAGCGCTGCGTGCTATCTGAGTCGTAGTCTCGATGCGGGTTTTGGCAATGGCTAATTTGTTGACGTGTAGGCGGATGACTACGTTCATAAGTTCCTAGCTGCAGATGGAATAAAAAGATTGAGAAAAAGATAGGAGCTACTGCGCTGAATCAGTATCTGGGCCCCATACTTCGAAATGCCCCTGGCGCAGAACACGTCGACGACAATGCAGATTGAGTACATCCGACAGTCCGGTGCGCGAAAAGAGATCGCGCAGTTGTCTGTCCTGCTCTGTATTCAGTCGCTGAGCCGCATCTTGCACGCGCTGCAGCATAAAAATTCGGTAAGGCATGACAAATACATCCATGCTTTGGCCATGCCATTGAACTTGCGTTATGCCAATGGGCCACTCGCCCGGCTTGGGGTGTCCATTGGTACCGGCGGCCAGGTCGGTCCGCTTGCCAAGCCAGCTGTTCGCAAATTCAAAGTGCCCAACAATTTCGGGCAAGTAGTCTTCCGCTACAAATTGCAGCATGGCTTCTAGTGTCTGCGCGTTGTCTATGGGGTTGAGCCAATCCCTTGCTTTACCTAGGTATTCACCAGCATCGGCGTCAGGTGCATTCATACGCTCCACCCAGCGCCAGACACGCGGGGAGATTTTTTTCATAAGCGATGAGGGCAGTGGGTCGCGACCAAGTAGCGCAAAAAAGGGCGCGATAAGACCGTAGTCTGCATAGGTCGGTGTGCTACCCAGCAAGTAAGGCGTATTTTCTAGATGGCGGTCAAAGCGTTGTAGGAATTCAATGGTGCTGGCTTCTACTGTCGGAATCGTTTTGGAATTGACGCCAACGGCCAAGGCTGCTGCTCGCATACGCTTGCTGGCCGATTCAAACACTTCGTTTTGTTGAGCCGTTGACGCGCCTGGTGCCAAGGTGTTCCCGAAATCGGCGCGTAGAAAATCGAGGTTTTCTGCATCGAAGTTCCAGCGATAGTGCATGGCCGAGCGCAGTAGTCCTTCGCCGCCAAAGAGTTCAAACAAATGGGCCAGCACGGCCAGAAGTGGATCTTCAGGCAAGGCGCGCGGTCCATGCCCCATGCCTTTCGACTCAAAATAGTCGATGATCACGGTGCTATCCTGGAGTAAGGTGCCGTCAGGGAGTTGCACTACCGGGATAATCCAACGTCCGATTTGCGGGAGTATCTCGCTTCGAAAGCGCGGGTCACCGACTGCGCGCTCCTCGAATGAGATTCGTTGTTTGCGCAGGTATGCGCGCACCTTAGCGGTGTAAAGCGAAGCGGGCATGCCATATAAGATGGGCAATGTATGCATAATCAATTGGCGTAGTAGATGTAATCTTCGTTGGGCACTGGCGGTGACTTGAGGGTGCGGTCGATGGCGATAGCACCTTCGCCAAGCGAAGGCCAAAGAGGTTTAACCTGTTGCTTGTCCCATGCTGCCAACTGTGCCTTCATTGACGCCAGTTGTGCAGGTTCCTTCTCGGCGAGGTTATTGCGCTCGGTCGGATCAACCGATAGGTGATAGAGCCACTCCTTTTTCGGTCTTTCCGTGACTTGCAGTTTCCACTCATTGGTGCGCATGACGCGGTAAGAGTCCGTGCGCCAGAATAGCGATTCATGCGCATTGCCAGCAGACTTACCTTTGGCAAAGGGCAGCAGATTGACGCCATCTATGGGGCGGTCCTTGGGAACTTCCAATCCTGCCGCTGCCGCTGCTGTGGCAAAAATATCAAAGTGATTGACCGCAGCATTCACCTTCATGCCTTTGGGGATTGCACTAGGCCAACGCATAAAGAATGGCACACGAATGCCGCCTTCAAAAAAAGTAGCCTTCCACCCGCGGTACGGCGCGTTGATCCCGTCAACGCCAATGTAATTTGCGCCACCATTGTCACTGGTAAATATCACCAGTGTGTTGTCATCGACACCCTGGTCTTTTAGCGACTGAAGTACGCGACCGATGTTGCGATCCAGGTTGCGAATCATTGCGGCATACACCCGTGTGGCGTGGTCAGGTATGAAGCTCAGTGCATCGAAGTCTTCTCGCGTAGCCTGCAAAGGAGTGTGCGGTGCGTTATAGGCAAGGTACATAAAAAAGGGCCGATTTTTGTTGGTTTCCACGACCTTGACCGCTTCATCGGTGAGGTAGTCGGTCAGGTATTTGGGAGGCTGAAACGGTTCTCGGTCATTGAAGCGTATTCCCCATGGTTCTGCAGCCCATATAAATTTGTCAATGGTGTCAAAGTCCTGTCTCGAGTTCACTACGTTCGGATCTTTGGACGGCAGGTACATGGATCCGCCATGGAGAAGCGAGAGCGACTCGTCAAATCCACGGTTGTAGGGGCGGAATTGCGGGCTGTCGCCCAAATGCCATTTGCCCAAGTGCACCGAATGGTATCCACCCCCTTGAAGCAACTTGGCCAGGGTAATTTCCTTGGTCGGCAAGCCCATGTTTTCATAGGCAATGAGTTCGTTTTCACGCTCTGCGTGGTAAATGGCGGGATGTGTTTGCTGGGCATCGGGGATTCCCGCAACCAATTTCACAAACTGCTTGGGCGTTGGCGTGAACTCAAATCCAAAGCGTGTTGCGTAGCGCCCAGTCATAAGGGAGGCACGTGATGGCGCACAAGTCGCGTTGGCGGAGTAGCCGTTAATGAAGTCAGCGCCTTGCGAAGCGATGCTGTCGATATTAGGGGTAGGCACCTTGCGGCCTGCTAAACCTCCGCCATTGTGAGTAATGTCGTTGAAGCCCAAGTCGTCAGCCACAATCAAAATCACGTTGGGTGGTCTGCGAACCAAATTCCCGGCAGTGTCATGGGTGGCAAATGCAGTAGGGCCTGCCTGCCACTCGATGGTCTGCGGCGGGCCATAGTTCTTGCGAACGACGTACTTCACCATTAGCAGCGCGACGCCAGAAGTTCCGCCTACGGCGAAGAAGCCTGCGGTTCCAAGAACCAGAGTGAGCACCAAAGCCCAGGTCAATTTTTTTAGCATGTTCGACGTCTCCTGTCCATTTTTTCTGCCTAAGCGCGTGCGCCTCGAAGTAACGCAACCACACCGTCCCCTCGCAGCTCTCGGTAGATAATCATATGTTATGACATTTATAGTGTCAAATGATTGATTCACCTTTTGTGGCAATCTTGGCCCTGATGCAAGCCATCAGTCGAGGGTTTACCCTGATCGCAGAATGAGAAATGTTGTGGCATGATTAGTGCCAATATATTTATTTGCAGCGTATTTTTAACTGAAATTGGAGAAAAAATGTCAGATCTGAATCAACAATTCCTAGATGCCCTAGCAGGGTCAAAATCCATGGCAAGCCGTCCCGACGATGAAACTATGTTGAAGCTGTATGCACTTTATAAACAAGGCACTCAGGGCGATGCTCCCTCCGAAGGTCCAGGAGACATGATGGGTATGTTCAAGCACAAAGCTTGGGCAGGGCTTTTAGGCTTGCCTCAAGAAGACGCTCAACGCAAGTACGTGGATCTGGTGAATTCGCTTCTGGCAGCCGGAGGTTGAGGCACGGTATGCCATTTGACGAATTGCTCCCTCGTACCAGCCTGCAATACGAAGGGTCGCGTTGGGCTTTGTGGTTCTTGGTGCTTACCACTGTGATCAGTACCGCGCGCAGCTTGGTGCACTTGTTTGCACCCGATGGGGGCGCTGGCAGCATCGCGCACATTGCTCTTGATGTAGCGGGAGGTCCGAATATCGTGGCGATATTTTCACAATGGGGTGCTAGCCAATTGATCTTTTCCTGCGTGCAGTGGGTGGTAGTGCTTCGGTATCGGTTTTTGATACCTGCAACGTTGGCTTTGGTTGCCTTAGAGCAGTTGTTGCGCATGTTGGCTGGCTACTTGAAGCCCTTGCAGATCGAGTCAGCTCCCCCGGGCGCATATGGGACCTACGTCGTTCTTGTACTTTCAATTGTATTTTTGGTGTTGTCCTTGCGACAGCAGCGGAGTTAGTTCGAACCACAGCTTTGTCAATTTGTTTTGTTCACGTTTCACATAACCACAGATTAGAGGGTATTCGAAATGGATAAGATCTGGCTCAACAGCTATCCACCCGGCGTCCCAAAAGAGATAGATACCAGCGCACTGGGTTCCATTTCGGATTACGTCAACACTGCTTTTGCGAAATACCCGCAGCGCAAAGCTTTTATCAGCGGCTCGACAGGTGTAGCGCTGACGTACGCGCAACTTGACATGTTGAGCCTGCAGGTGGCGGCCTATTTCCAGTCTGTTTTAAAGCTTCCTAAGGGTGCGCGGGTTGCACTGATGATCCCCAACTTGCTGCAGTATCCAGTCTGTCTGTTCGGACTACTCCGCGCAGGCTACGTGGTGGTCAATGTCAACCCCATGTACACGCCCCGCGAATTAGAGCACCAACTCAAGGATTCAGGCGCCGAGGCGATGGTTGTCGTCGAGATGTTTGCCCACACTTTGGCTAAAGTCATCGCGACCACATCAGTCAAGCACGTGGTGGTCACCGCGCTGACCGACATGATGCCGTTGGCAAAGCGGGTGATTGGCAACTTTCTGATTCGCCATGTTAAAAAAGCAGTTCCCCCGTATAGCCTGCCGGGTAGTACGAACTTACGCGATGCAATGGCAATGGGTTCGCAGTCCGCATTTCACCCTGTGACTTTCCAGGCTGACGATTTGGCCTTCCTTCAATACACCGGCGGAACTACGGGTGTCTCCAAAGGTGCCATGTTGACGCACCGCAACGTGCTGTCCAACGTAGAGCAGGGAAGAGTTTGGTTTGACCCCATCATTGAC
>CANNNH010000111.1 GCA_947505915.1 Comamonadaceae bacterium | reverse complement strand
GTGTGCAAATGCGCACGCAAAAACAGACACAGCAGCAAAAGCGACACAAAAACCAACGCCGCACAGGCATAGGCCGTTCGCCAATCGCTGAGGGTCGAGATGCCCACCATGAAGGTTGGCGCTGCCGCCCAACCCAAATTACCTGTCAGCCCATGGGTGCTGAACGCATGTCCCAACCGCTGTTCAGAAACGCGGTTGTTCAAAATGGTGAAGTCGACCGGGTGAAATGTGCAGTTGCCCAAACCAAACAAAATGGCCGAGCACATCAAGCCCCCATAACCCTGGGCTTGGGTCACACTGGCGCAGGCCAAGGCCAGCATCGCCAAGGAAGCATATAAAACAGGGCGCGCCCCAAAGTGATCGACAAAGAACCCCGACAGGGCCTGGCCGACACCTGAGACCACAAAGAACACCGACATCAACAACCCCAACTCGGCATAGCCCAAGCCAAAATCTTGCATGAAAGCCGGGAACATCAAGGGGAGCAGCAGATGTGAAAAATGCGAGCTGGCATGCACCAAACCCACCAAACCCATCACCTGGGCGTCTTGCCGCCAAGGCACGGTGTGAGCGCTTTCAAGGGTGGTTGACATGGCCCATCACTTGGCGGAAGCGCCAGACAATTGAATCACTTCGGTCAAACGTTCGGCATCGCGGCGGATGCGCGCTTCAAATTGTGCTGAGCTGCCCCCACCCACGCTGCCGCCGGCGGTCTGGATCACCTCGATCACCGATGGGTCTTTCAAGGCCTTGAGGGTCTCGGCATGCAAGCGCGCCACCACCTCTGGGGGCGTGCGCGAAGGGGCCAGCAAACCAAACCAACCCACCAACTCGAAGTCGGGCAGCCCCATCGCCTCGGCCACCGTGGGCACATCGGGCAGCAGGGGTGAGCGTTTGGCCGAAGTCACGGCCAGGGCCCTGAGCTTGCCCGTTTTCACGTGTTGCAGTGCCACGGGAAGGTTGACAAAACCCACTTGCAAAATCCCCCCCAAATGGTCGACCACCGCCTGAGCGTTGCCTTGGTAAGAGATGTGGGTGATCTTGGCACCTGTTTTCACCGCCAACAACTCTGCCGACAAAAAGCCCGAGCTGCCCACCCCGGGTGTTCCATGGTTGAAAACACCCGGTTGTGATTTGATGAGTTGCACCAACTCGCGCATATTGTTCACCGGCACGCTGGGGTGCACCGTGACCACGTTGAGCATTTCTGCCACCTCAATGATGGGGGCAAAGTCTCTGGCGGGATTGAAGGGCAAGTTGGCGAACAACAAAGGATTGGTCGCCAGGGTGATCCCGTTGATCAACAAGGTGTGTCCATCGGGCGCAGATTTGGCCACCAAATCGGTGCCAATATTGGTGGCGGCACCGGGTTTGTACTCCACGACCACGGGCTTGCCCAAGCTGTCTTGCAATTTGTTCGCAATGGCCCGGGCAAAAATATCGGAGGTACCCCCCGGCGTGGCGGGAACGATGATTTTGATGGGTTTGCTCGGAAAACCAGACTGCGACCAAGCCGTCACGCTGTGCAGGCCTGCCAACAAGCCCATCACATACAAAGCCCCACATAAACGTGCGCGCATAGGTTTCCCGGTTGAGTGAATCAAAAAAGCCCTGGTTTGCACCAGGGCCCCATCGTCCTCAGTTTATCCGCAAGCCAAGCCAGCCTTGGCCCCCCAGGTCACGGAATGGTCAGGCGCCGGATTTGGCTTGTGTGGGTGCATCCTGTGGGGTGAATTTGAATTCCCCAGGAAAGCGCACTGGGTCGACCGAAATGGCCACCACCTGCTGGGGCAAAAACTTGCCCTCCAGCAACAATTTGGACAAGGGGTTTTCAATCCGCTGCTGTATGGCCCGCTTGAGGGGGCGAGCGCCATACACCGGATCGAAGCCCACTTTGGCCAGCTCGGCCAATGCCGCAGGCGACACGTCCAAATGCAAGTCCATGTGGGCCAAGCGTTGGCCCAGAAAATCGAGTTGGATTTTTGCGATGCGCGCAATGTGGCTGGCGTCCAGGGAATGGAAAACCACGGTTTCATCAATGCGGTTGAGAAACTCGGGCCTGAAATGGTTTTTCAACTCCTCCCACACCGCGTCTTTGATCTCGGCATTGTCACGCCCGACCATGCTTTGGATCATGGGTGAGCCAATGTTGGAGGTCATCACAATCACGGTATTTTTGAAATCCACCGTGCGACCTTGCCCATCGGTCAAACGACCATCGTCGAGCACTTGCAACAAAATATTGAACACGTCGGGATGGGCTTTTTCCACCTCGTCCAACAAGATCACGCTGTAGGGCTTGCGCCGAACGGCCTCGGTGAGGTAGCCGCCCTCGTCGTAGCCGACATAGCCCGGGGGCGCACCAATCATTCGACTGACCGAGTGCTTTTCCATGAACTCACTCATGTCGATGCGGATCAGGTGGTCTTCGCTGTCAAACAAAAAAGCTGCCAAAGCTTTGCACAGTTCTGTTTTGCCCACCCCTGTGGGGCCCAAAAACAGGAACGATCCGGTGGGTCGATTGGGGTCACCCAAGCCCGCACGCGAGCGTCGAATGGCATTGGCCACGGCGGAGATGCCCTCCTCTTGCCCGATCACCCGTTGGTGCAAGCGCTCCTCCATCAGCAACAGCTTGTCACGCTCGCCTTGCATCAGCTTGGACACCGGTATGCCAGTGGCACGGGCCACCACTTCGGCGATTTCCTCGGCACCGACTTGGGTGCGCAGCAAGCGCGGTTGACCGCTGTCATTGGACTTTTTGGCCTCTTTGGCTTGCGCCTCTTTATGCCGCTTTTCGAGTTCTGGCAATTTGCCGTATTGAAGCTCGGCGACTTGGTTGAACTCGCCCTTGCGGGTCAATTCATCGATGCGAAAACGCATCCGGTCGATTTCTTCCTTGACGAGTGCGCTGCCTTGGGCATTGGATTTTTCTGATTTCCATATTTCTTCCAAGTCGGCGTATTCTTTGCCCAGCTTGACCACCTCTTCCTCCAGCAAAGCCAGACGCTTTTGCGAGGCATCGTCTTTTTCTTTTCTGACCGCCTCGCGCTCAATTTTGAGCTGAATCAAGCGCCGATCCAATTTGTCCATCACCTCGGGCTTGGAATCAATTTCGATCTTGATCTTGGCCGCTGCCTCGTCAATCAGGTCAATCGCCTTATCGGGCAAGAAACGGTCGGTGATGTAGCGGTGAGACAACTCAGCAGCCGCCACGATCGCTGGGTCGGTGATTTCCACGCCGTGGTGAACTTCGTAGCGTTCTTGCAATCCGCGCAAAATGGCGATGGTGGCCTCGACGCTGGGTTCGCCCACAATGATTTTTTGAAAACGCCGCTCCAAGGCAGCGTCTTTTTCGATGAACTTGCGGTATTCATCCAAGGTGGTGGCGCCCACGCAATGCAACTCACCACGGGCCAAGGCCGGCTTGAGCATGTTGCCGGCGTCCATCGCGCCTTCGGCTTTGCCTGCGCCCACCATGGTGTGCAATTCATCAATGAACACAATGTTTTGGCCCTCATCTTGGGCCAACTCCTTGAGCACCGACTTCAGGCGCTCTTCAAATTCGCCCCTGAATTTGGCACCCGCCAATAGAGAAGCCATGTCCAATGACAAAACCCGTTTTCCTTTGAGCGAGTCGGGCACCTCACCGGCGATGATGCGCTGCGCCAAGCCCTCCACAATCGCCGTCTTGCCAACCCCTGGCTCACCAATCAACACCGGGTTGTTCTTGCTGCGCCGTTGCAAGACTTGGATGGCACGGCGTATTTCATCGTCTCGGCCAATCACGGGGTCCAACTTACCGGCGCGGGCGCGCTCGGTCAAATCCACACAGTATTTCTTCAGTGACTCGCGCAGACCTTCTGCATCGGCGCTTTGCACCGGCGCGCCACCGCGCACAGCATCGATCGCCACCTCCAAACTGGCACGGGCGAGACCATGCTTGCGAACCAATTGACCCGCTTCACCTTTGTGATCGGCCAAGGCCAGAAAAAACAGTTCGCCGGCAATGTACTGGTCCTTGCGCTTGAGGCCTTCTTTTTCAGCCGCTTGGATCAAACCCACCAACTCGCGCCCCACCTGCACTTGATCTTGGCCCTGAACCTGGGGGTACCTTGCCATCATTTGTTGGGCGTCTTGCAACAAGGCCGGCACCGCCACACCCGAGCGCATCAGCAAGGACTGGGGACCATCGGTTTGGCGCAACATCGCAACCAACAAGTGGGCCGGTTCAATATAGGCTTGGTCGGCGCCCAACACCAAGGTTTGGGCATCGGACAAAGCTTCTTGAAACTTGGTGGTGAGCTTTTCGACTCGCATGGCTTATCCCGTCATTGTTGTGATGAACTGCATTTTGGGTTGCCGCGGCTGTTTTCAAGCGGTGCCAAAGTGAAGCAAGCCCCTAGGGCTTGATCCACATCAATCAAACGGCTTGGCGAGGCACTAGGATGCCCCAGCGAGATAAGGCATCGTCATCGCTGACCCGGGCATCGACCCACCGCGCTCCGCTGGGGGTTTGCTCTTTTTTCCAAAAGGGGGCTTGGGTTTTCAAGTAATCGATCAAAAATTCACAGGCTTGGAAACTTTGCCCTCGGTGGGCCGAGGTCACGCCCACCCACACAATTTGGTCTCCCGGCATCAGGTCGCCAATGCGGTGGATCACCCGCGCCGCGTGAATATCAAATTTGTCTTGGGCCTGGGTCAACATGGCCATGATGGCTTTTTCGGTCATGCCCGGGTAATGCTCCAAGGCCATGGCAGACACAGCCTGACCATCGCTTTGGCTGCGCACCGTGCCCAAAAAACTGCACACCGCCCCCACCCGTTCATCTTGCGCGCGCAAGGCTTGGTGCTCTTGCCCAATGTCAAAGTCTTCAGATTGAATAGACACCGACAAGGACGCCATCTTCAGCCCCCCGTCACCGGTGGGAAAAATGCGACCTCATCGCCATCGCTCAAGGGCGCATCCTCGGTGCAGGCCACTTGGTTGAGGGCGGCACGCACCGCCTTTTGGGGCGCCAAAGCCTCGGCGTGTTGGGGACTGAGCGCCATCAGTTCCAGGCGCAATTGGCCCACATGGCTGGCTTGGGTTTGGAATGACTCCTGCCCGGTGCCAATGAGCTCACGAACCGAGGCAAAGTAACGCAAATGAATTTTCATGACAACCAATGTGAAAAAGGCCAATAAGCCACCTCGTCGCCGTGGCTCAGCACTTGGCCTGGGGCCACGTCGACCAACCCGTCACCCCACACCGCCGATGTCAAGACCCCCGAGCTTTGGTTGGGGAACAAATCCAAACCGCCCTGGGCGTTGCGGCGCACGCGCAAAAATTCACGCCGCTTGTCAGGCCTGGGCCAGTCGAAATGGACGGGCAGTCGGTACGGGGAAAGGCCGCGAACCACAGCACCTTGCAAGGCCGCCAAAAAGGGCCTGACCACACACAAATAGGTCACATAACTCGATACCGGGTTGCCTGGCAAGCCCATGAAAAAACAGGGGGCATGGGTGGGCGATGTGCGCTCTGCGTTGATCCACCCAAACGCCAATGGTTTGCCTGGTTTCATGGCGATTTGCCACACATGCAGTTCACCCAAGGATTGCACGGCGGGCTTGACATGGTCTTCTTCGCCCACAGAGACGCCACCGCTGCTG
>CANNNH010000110.1 GCA_947505915.1 Comamonadaceae bacterium | reverse complement strand
TTTATTTTTTCAATAAAACTAGAGTCTGAGATTTCGCTAAAAAATGAACTACCGCCATCACTGAAACGCCATTTATGATCATCTTTGAAAACGGCGGATTCAATCTGCAGCAAAACGCGTTCGGCTAGGGTGTCAGAGACAATATCTGCCTCTGATTCTGACAACTCAAACCAGCACGCATCAGTTTTGCGAATCACTTCAGAAGTGCTTCCATCTTTGCCGGCCGCAAAAATATCTATGCCATCGCGCTCTAGCGGTTTGACAACGCTCGCTAACGCTTTTCTAACGACTCGGCTCTGATAGAGCTTGCTAGTGACCAAGTTAATCTCAAATGTTTCGACGCTGGACGCTTCAGTGATCTCAAAAATGACGCGATCGCCCGTTGTGCGGATAAGGGAGGGTTTGCGCCCTCGTAACCACTTGGTGAGCCCGATCAGGCCGCAACCAGCGCCGCCGATGAGCCCAAGGGCTTCAAGTATGGTTTTGAGATTTGAAAACGCAGCTGCCTCAGGGCCTGACAGCATTGAAACAATCTGATTCGTAATGCTTTGCACTGCAATTAAGTCAACACCGAATGAGCCGCCCTTAAAGTTGCCTTGAATATTGACTTTTACACTTTCAGAATTTGGGAATACGACCTTGTTGGCCTCTTCGAGCATATTAGATAGAGCGATCAGAGCAGGCGCTAGCTCTCTAACATCCATTTGATGGCTTTGTAGGGCGGGGCCATCATATTTAATCGAGAAGTGAATTGAATTTGCCATATGACTCAGGACATGACTGTCGCTGAGCCATGCATAAAAAATTAATGGATTTGAGACTGAGACAGTACCGACGGCGCGGTGGTTAAATAGGCCTCAGTGATCTATCCCGAGCGAGACGTAATTATATTTTTAATTAGATGTCGAATCGCTGACTCCGCCTAAGATTTACATCTTTTACATTTGTGCGCAGCGCTGAGGTCTGATAATCGCTCAGAGCCTACGACAAATAACTATTCACCAACTCGCGACTGTTTAAAAGCTCTTTGGCCGGGCCTTGCATGGCGCAGGCGCCGTTACGAAGCACCAAGGCTCGATCAGCGTATTCAAGCGCTAGCATGGCGACTTGCTCGACCAACAAAATCGCCAAGCCTTGATCGGCTAAGCCTCGTAAGGTCGTCATAATCAACTGCACAATCTGCGGGGCTAAACCTAGCGAAGGTTCGTCTAGCATCAACACCTTGGGCTGCATCATTAGGCCGCGCGCAATCGCCAGCATTTGTTGTTCACCACCTGATAGTGAACTGCCAGAAATTTTTTGACGCTGTTCAAGCACCGGAAACCGTTGCCATTGTTCTTGCATGCGTTGGGTGATGACGCTTTGGCTTAAGCCGATGTTGATGGCACCAATCGTGAGGTTATCGCGCACTGACAGGCCAGGAATAATCTGACGGCCTTGCGGGACGTGAATTAAGCCTGCGCGCGTCAGTTGATGGGCTTGAACCTTGCCGGTGCTTTGGCCATTAAAAGAGATCGCGCCTGATTCAAGAGGCAAGAGGCCGGACAGCGCACGTAGCAACGATGTTTTGCCGGCACCGTTCGCGCCGATCACTGCAAGCATCTCGCCTGGCCCTAAATCAAGACTGATATCTCTTAATACTTGATTGGCGCCAATGTTTGCGCAGAGGTCTTTGGCGTGAATCATTTTTTCGCCCCAGTGCCAAGATAGGCCTCGATCACTTCTGGATTATTCTGGATCTCTGCAGGCGTGCCGCAGGCAATCAACTTGCCAAAGTTCAGCACACTAATGGTGTCGCATACCGACATCACGAACTCCATGTTGTGTTCAACCAGCAAGATGGTGATGCCATGTTCGCGCAGTTTACGGATGACTTGCGCAATCGCCTTGGCTTCTTGGGTATTCATCCCTGCAATCGGCTCATCAAGCAACAGCATTTTTGGCCGCTGTGCAATCGCGCGTGCCAACTCAATGAGCTTGCGGTGGCCGTAGGGCAATTGTGTAGGTAGACGATCTGCAAACTGTGCAAGCCCAAAAAACTCTAAGATGGCAAAAGCCTCTTTGCGCTCGTCACCTTCGAGTTCACCGCCTGATATGAATGTGACAAAATCTTTGCCGTATGAATGTTTGTGGGCGACTCCTAACAGCACATTGTCGAGTACCGAGACGCCTTCGATGAGTTGAAGGTTTTGAAAGGTGCGCGCTAAACCTAAGTTGGCGCGCTTGGCAATATCCAATGAAGACAGATCAAGGTCGCCCAAGTGGATTGAGCCCTCATCCGCACGATAAATGCCTGCAATCATGTTGATGATGGTGGATTTTCCGGCGCCATTGGGGCCGATCAAGCCGTGGATTGTGTTTGGCTTGACCTCGACTGAGACTTGATCAACGGCCTTTAGGCCGCTATAGCTTTTGCTGATACCTTGAATGCTAAGCGAGGTATTGCCGCCTTGCTGCATAGGCAGTGCGCCGGTGTTAGAGGTAGCTGGGGCAAGATCTGACGCCGCTGCGTTTGCACTCGTACCGCTTAAAGATGTACCCCCTTTGAAGCGCAGCGCCAGACTACTAATCAAACCTGCCGCACCTTTCGGCAACGCCAGCAGCACGATTAATAAAATCGAGCCATAAATCAGCAAGCCATATTTATGAATATCCGCAATCACCTCAACAATCGCCATTAAGATCAAGGTGCCTAGCAAGGGCCCGGTCTTGGTGCCCAGGCCGCCGACAACTGTAGCGATTAAGAGGGCGATACTCAAGCGCACTGAAAATGCATCACTGCCCACATACCCAGACTGGTGTGCAAAAAACGCACCACCCAAGCCGGCCAAGGCTGCAGCAAAGGCAAAGATGGCGGCTTTCCAGAGGCTGACGTCAACGCCCACTGACGCGGCAAAGACTTCTGATTCACGAATCGCACGTAGGTTGCGCCCGAGCCGGCTTTGATTGATAAAGTCAGCCAACAGCTGCACGATAATCAGGCTTGCACCCGAGACGTAAAAGAACACCGTGGCTGACATCTTAGGAAAGCCCAGATCAAGGCTTGGTACCCCTGACAAGCCCATCGCGCCACCGGTCAAGCTGATCCAGCGTTGCCCAACGATATCCAAAATATAGCCAACGGCAAGCGTCGTCATGGCTAAATACAAGCCACGGGTACGCAACGCAAAGACGCCAACCAAGCCACCACCGATGGCGGCAATCAAGACGCCAAACGTGATCGACAGCGGCACAGGCCACCCCAGCTTCAGCGAGGTGAGTGCCGAGCCATAGGCGCCAAGCGCATAGAAGCCCGCCTGACCGATCGACATCTGGCCAGAGAGTCCAAGCAACAGATTCAAACCCGTGACGGCAATCGCGGTATAGAAAAATGTTTGTGCCAGAAACAGATAAAAGCCGTTGATGGGCAACCAGGGCAATAACAAAAAGATCGCAATCGCAATCGCGTAAGGCAAACGGTTTGATTGCTGTGCTGGCATCGTGCGCACGTGCAGAGTGTTATCTGACATCGGCGCTCCGCTCTGAAAACAGACCAGAAGGTTTGATCGCAATGATGACCAAGGCCGCAAGCAGGGGGTATAAGTCACCAAAGCCTGAATCGACATAATTTGAAATCGATTCGAATACACCAAACAAAATCCCACCAATCAAGATACCCACCGGATTGGCAAAACCGCCAATTGCCGCCACGATCAAGGCTTTGATGGTGAGCACCAAGCCCATCTGGGGGTTAATGGTGACGATTGGGCCAATCAGGACACCGGCCACTGCAGCCAGAATCGATGCAATCACAAACACACCAACCTTGACGCGGTTGGTATGAATGCCCAGTAGCATGGCCGCCTCTGGATTAAACGCAACGGCTTGAATCGCCTTGCCCCAACGCGAATGAAACATAAAACCGTAAAACAGGCCGACGATTAACACCGCGGCCACAATCACTAAGATTTCTTCTACGAACAACCCTGCACCCAAGATCTGCACCACCTCATCGCGCTTTGAGCTAAACAGCGGGGCTGAGTATTGTGAAGTCTTGCCAAAGCCAAGTTCGATCACGTTTTGTAAAATCAAGGCAACGCCTGCGGTAGTCAGCATCCATGAATAGGCACCAATCAAGGTATCTTTTTTGCGATCAAGTGGACGAATCGCGACGCGATCTAACAGCCAGCCCATAACGGCAAGAATCACTAGAACCGCTACCACGGCTAAGCCAAGCGGGATGTCGAGCTTGCGAAACAGCAAGAGCAAAAATGCCCCCACCATTAAAAAGTCGCCTTGCCCAAAGTTAACGCGATGGGTCGTGAGGTGGGTGATGTAGAGGCCAAGCGCGACGAGGACGTAAATCGCCCCCATCGCCAGGCCGCCCGACAGCACCTGGATCAGGTTGCCGAGCTCCATCTTAGTATTTCAAACGTGTCACAACACCTTTTGTCCAGACGCCCAAGAAGACGTTTTCGTAGTCAAGGCATTCGTGATCCGTTGCGCTGAAGGGTTTAGCGGGTGTGGCTGAAACAGCTTCAATGCCAGAGATATTTTCAATCGCATCGCGGATAGCATTTGGATCGGCTTTGCCGACTTGATTAACGGCTTTAAAAACGATTTGCGCAGCGTCGTACCCTAACGAGGTTACGACAGGCCAACGGTATTCTTTGCCGTATTCTTTTTGCATCCGCTCATCAAAGCTTTTAGCGCGTGGTGTGTTGACATCAAGTGCCTGGCCCATCACGGTGCCTTCGATGGCGTCTTTGCCAACGATTTCAAGAACCTTTTGTGATGACAGACCCCAGTTACCCGCGACAACAGGCTTGTAGTTGATCCGTGGCATTGGGCGGAAAGGTAATTCGAAAGATTCGTGAAAGTTCAAGACGAGTTCGGCTTTGGCATCACGCAGTTTGACCATTTGCGGGGTCAGGTCGTTGACGCCCGGTGCAGCGGCCTCGATGGCGACTAACTCCATGCCACGCTTTTTGAGCCCCTCTTGAATCTCTTTGGCGGCAAAGTTGCCGTAGCCGGTGGTTGAGTGCACCAGGCCGATACGCTTAAAGGTTTTTGCACCCCAGTCAAGCATTTGATCGATTTGAAATTTCTCTACCATCGAGCATCTGAAGATGTAGCTGGGCTTTTCGTTTATGAACTGGGTCGTGATGTTGGTGGCAATGCCAGGGCCCGCCATCAAAGGAATACCAGCCTTTTGCAAGATCGGTGCCATCGCCAGCACGTTACCGCTACTGACCGTACCGATGACGACAGGCACTTTGTCATTTTGGATCAGACGTTGCGCTAAGGACACTGCACGCTGTGGATTGGCCTCGTCGTCATAGACGACCAGTTCAATTTTGGTCTTGCCACCGGCAGCTTGATAATCTTTGAGTGCAAGCTTAATACCCTGAAGGTACGACTCGCCAAAGTCTACGATTGCAGGCGGACCGCTGAGGCCTTGGATGACACCCACTTTGACTTGCGCAAGCGAGGTGGCTGCGCAGGTGATAAAGGCTGAGGCCAGTGCGACTTGCCAGATGCTACGTTTGAAGGCTGTCTTCATTTTGTTGACTCCGGGTTGATATTTGGTTTTTAATCAGACCTACTGTGTTTTTCACTTAGTTGACCTGATGCTGATGCAAAACGTTACTATGATTTTTAACAAATAAACACCCCTAATTACCCTTGAAATTCGCCTCGCGACGCTCTTTGAACGAGGTGACGCCTT
>CANNNH010000109.1 GCA_947505915.1 Comamonadaceae bacterium | reverse complement strand
GGGTTGCGAATAGACCAAGCGGAAACGTTCATGGCTTGGCAGCAGTTGGGTTACCAGTGGCAGGGGTTTCAGCCACTACTTTGACCAAGTCTCCCGCGGTCAAAAACCCAGCACCTCGCACGACCACATTGGCCTCAGCGGGGAGTCCAGAAATGACCTCCAGCCACTCGCCTTGGCGTCGCCCTAAATTGACTTTATATAGCTTGACCCGTTGATCGGCTTGCACCACAAAGATTTGCGAAAAGCCATCGCGAATCACGACTGACTGTTGGGGAACCAGTGCCGCAGATGAGGATCCAAACTCGAAATCACCCCGCGCATACATGCCGGGCTTGAGCGACAACATGGCGTTGGGGGGTAAATCGACATACACCGTGCCGGTGCGGTTTTGCCCGTCCACGGTAGGCGCCACCATGCGTACTGTGCCGGTGACAGTGCCACCAGCGGCGGCTAGGATATTCACCTTTTGGCCAGCCTTGATTTGGAATAACTCGGACGACACCATGTCCGCACGCCACTCCAAACGGTTACCGCGAATTTGTCGAAACAACTCGGTGCCCAAACCCACTACCGCACCCACACTGGCGCTGCGGCTTGAAATGACGCCGCTGTCAGGCGCCTTCACTTGGGTTTGACGCAAACGCAACTCATGCACCGCCATCAAGGCTTGAGCAGACTCGACACGGGCTTTGGCGGTGGCTTCTGCTGTCAGGCTTTGGTTGAACTGCTGGGCACTGATGACGCCACTGGGCTGCAAAGCTCGGGCGCGATCCGCGTTGGCTTGGGCTTCTGCGGCCACCGCCTTGGCTTCATTCATGGCTGCCTTGGCTTGGTTGATTTCAGCCAGCACATTGTCAGCGGCAAACACCGCCAGCACTTGACCAGCCTTGACTTGGTCGCCCACGTTGACCCGCACCTCTGTCAGGCGCAAACCGCCAATTTCCGCACCAATGCTTGCCTCTTGCCAAGCGGCTACGGTGCCGTTGGCGCTGACGCGTTGAGATAAGTTTTGGGTTTGCCCACGGGTGACAGTCACCGTCAGCGCTGGTCTGGGTTCAGCCTTGGGTGCGGTACTTTGGGCATAGACAGTCTTCAGACCCACAATGACAAACAAGCTGAAAACACAGCCAAGCGCCAAACTTTGAATACGCATCACATTCTTTCAATTAAGAGACAAGTTAGCTTTATTCGACCCGCAGCACAGTGGTGGGCTTGAAGCCTAGGTCCGCCGCCTTGCCTTTACGGGCTCTTGCCGCCCGTGCATTGTTCAGACTTCGTATTTCCAGTGTTTCTTCACGGTCTTTGCCGCCGCGCCCCACGCCCACAATGCACACGCTGCGGGTGTAGGCGGCTGCACCGGCCAAGCTGTCTTTGTCTTCCAAGTCAATCAGCATCAAGCCACGGCCGCCTTTTTCCATGGCTTTGAGATCGCTGATGGCAAAGGTCAATATACGCCCACCGGTGGAAGCACAGGCCACATGGGTGGCGATCGGCAGGGGTGTTTCGCCGTTGCCGCCACCCACCAAGGACGGGCAACACACGGTTTCGCCCTCGCCCAAGCTGATGAAGGCCTTGCCTCCTTTGTTGCGGGAAATCAGGTTATCGATGCAGCACACAAAGCCATAGCCGCCAGAGCCACTCAGCAACAAGGTGAGCGTGGAAGGGCCGGCAAAGTAATGCACCAGTTGCGTACCGGCCTCCACGTCCACCAAGGTGGTGACGGGCTGGCCATCGCCGCGAGCGCCGGGCAACGAGGCAACTGGCACCGAATACACCCGGCCGTTGGAGCCAAAAGCGATCAGTTGGTCCACGGTGCGGCACTCGAAGGTGTCGTACAACTCGTCACCGGCCTTGAAGGCAAAGCCCAAGGGGTCGTGGCCGTGGCCGGTGCGTGAACGTACCCAGCCTTTGGCAGACAAGACCACGGTAACGGGCTCGTCAATCACCTTGACTTCAGCCACGGCTTTTTTCTCGGCCTGAATCAGCGTGCGGCGTGCATCAGCAAAGGTTTTGGCGTCGGTCTCAATCTCTTTGACCATCAAGCGGCGAAGCGAGGTGGCGCTGCCCAAAATGTCTTCCAAACGGCCTTGCTCTTCGCGCAACTCTTTGAGCTCTTGCTCGATCTTGATGGCTTCCAGCCTCGCCAACTGGCGCAAGCGGATGTCCAAAATATCGTCGGCTTGGCGCTCTGAGAGTTTGAAGCGTTCGATGAGCGCTGGCTTGGGCTCGTCGCTGTGGCGGATGATGCGAATCACCTCGTCGATGTTGAGCAACACCAACTGTCTGCCTTCCAAAATATGGATGCGCGCTAGCACCTTGTCCAAGCGGTATTGCGAACGTCGCTGCACCGTGGTTTGCCTGAAAGCAATCCACTCCTCCAACATTTGGCGCATGGTCTTGGGCACGGGGCGGCCGTCCAATCCCACCATGGTCAGGTTGATGGAGGAAGAGCTTTCCAAACTGGTTTGTGCCAGCAAGGTGGTGATGAGTTCTTGCTGTTCGATGGTGCGGGTTTTGGGCTCGAACACCAAGCGCACCGGCGCGTCTTTACTTGACTCGTCGCGCACACCGTCGAGCACCGCAAGCACCGTGGCTTTGAGTTGGGTTTGCTCTGGGCTCAGGGCTTTTTTTCCGGTCTTCACCTTGGGGTTGGTCAGTTCTTCAATTTCTTCCAACACCTTTTGGCTGCTGACACCGGGTGGCAACTCGGTCACCACCAACTGCCATTGACCGCGGGCCAGGTCTTCGATGATCCAACGCGCCCGCACCTTGAGCGAGCCACGGCCTGTGGCGTAGGCATCGGAAATATCGGCATCGCTGCTGATGATTTGCCCGCCGCCGGGGTAGTCGGGGCCAGGCAAAATTTGCAGCAACTCGGCGTGGGAAAGCTTGGGGTTTTTAATCAAGGCCACGCAAGCGTCAGCCACTTCGCGCAGGTTATGGCTTGGGATTTCAGTCGCCATGCCCACCGCGATGCCGCTGGCACCATTAAGCAGTGCAAACGGTAAACGTGCAGGCAGTTGCTTGGGTTCTTCGGTGGAGCCGTCGTAGTTGGGCTGAAAGTCCACCGTGCCTTCGTCGATCTCATCGAGCAGCAAACTGGTGATGCGAGCGAGCCTTGCCTCGGTGTAGCGCATGGCCGCAGCACCGTCGCCGTCCCGCGAACCAAAGTTGCCTTGGCCATCGATCAGCGGGTAACGCTGTGAAAAATCTTGCGCCATGCGCACCAGCGCGTCGTAAGCAGCGCTGTCGCCGTGCGGGTGGTAGCGGCCCAGCACATCGCCCACCACACGGGCGCTTTTCACTGGACGAGCGCCCACCGCGTTGTTGGGGCCGCCAAATCCCAAACCCATGCGCGACATGGAATACAAAATGCGCCGCTGCACCGGTTTTTGGCCGTCGCAGACATCGGGCAAGGCGCGGCCCTTGACCACGCTCAAAGCGTATTCAAGGTAGGCGCGTTGGGCGTAATGCCCTAAGGCGATGCCGTCGTCGGATTCAGACGAGGCGTTCAAGTCAACAACAGGTGTATCACTCATAAGGTTCAAACATCAATTTCAATGGCGTCACCATGCAACTCCATCAGTTCACGCCGCGCTGCGGCCTCGCCCTTGCCCATCAACTGGGTGATCATGCCTTCGGTTTGGGCAAAGTCCAACACGCCCAGTTGCACCGGCAACAAGCGGCGTGTGTCGGGGTTCAAGGTGGTGTCCCACAACTGCTCGGCATTCATCTCGCCCAAACCTTTGAAGCGGGAGATGCTGCATTTCTCACGCGGCACACCTTCTTTGGCGCTTTTGTCGAGGATGGCTGTCAGCTCGCCTTCGTCAAGCGCATAGGCTTTGCTCGCTGGTTTTTTGCCACGAGCCGGCACATCCACCCTGAAAAGCGGAGGTCGCGCCACATACACATGGCCAGTTTCGATGAGCTTGGGGAAGTGCCTGAAGAACAAGGTCAGCAGCAGCACTTGGATGTGCGAGCCGTCCACATCCGCGTCGCTCAAGATACACACCTTGCCATAGCGCAAGCCGCTCAGGTCGGGTTCGTCGTTGGGGCCATGCGGGTCCACGCCAATTGCCACAGCAATGTCGTGCACCTCGTTGTTGGCAAACAAGCGGTCGCGCTCGACCTCCCAGGTGTTGAGCACCTTGCCACGCAGGGGCAGGATGGCTTGGCTTTCTTTGTCGCGGCCCATCTTGGCGCTGCCACCCGCGCTGTCGCCCTCGACCAAAAAGATTTCGTTGTGCGCCAAGTCGCGGCTTTCGCAATCGGTCAGCTTGCCAGGCAACACCGCCACGCCCGAGCCTTTGCGCTTCTCCACTTTTTGGCCGGCTTTTTGGCGCAACTGCGCGGCACGGATGACCAACTCGGCGAGCTTTTTACCGAACTCCACATGTTCGTTGAGCCACAAGTCCAAAGCGGGTTTGACAAAGCTCGACACCAAACGCACCGCGTCACGAGAATTGAGCCGCTCTTTAATCTGCCCTTGAAACTGCGGGTCCAGCACCTTGGCGCTCAAGATGAAACTGGCACGGGCAAACACATCCTCGGGCAGCAACTTCACGCCCTTGGGCAACAAAGCGTGCAAGTCGATGAAGCTTTTCACCGCGTTGAACAGGCCATCGCGCAAACCGCTCTCGTGGGTGCCACCCGCGCTGGTGGGAATCAGGTTGACATAGCTTTCGCGAACGGGCGAGCCGTCTTCGGTGAAGGCCAAGCACCACGCCGCGCCCTCGCCTTCGGCAAAAGTTTCGTGGCCTTCGTCGGCAAAGCCCTCGCTCTCGAACAAGGGGATGAAGGGGTCGTGGCTCAGGGTTTGCGTCAAATAGTCGCTCAGGCCCCCTTTGTAAAGCCAAGTCTGGCTGTCTTTGGCTTTTTCTTGCGCCAAGGTGACGCTCACGCCCGGCATCAACACCGCTTTGCTGCGCAAGAGGTGAATCAACTCTTGCAAAGGCAGGTTGGGCGACTCGAAATACTTGGCATCCGGCCAGACCCGCACCACCGTGCCTTGGCGGCGCTCGCCTGCTTCGGTTTTGCGGAGTTTCAGTTTTTCCACCACATCGCCACCAGAAAACACAAGGTTTGCCACTTGGCCTTCGCGGTAAGAGGTGACTTCCATGCGCTTGGCCAAGGCATTGGTCACGCTCACACCCACACCATGCAAGCCGCCTGAAAAGCTGTAAGCGCCGCCCTTGCCCTTGTCGAACTTGCCACCGGCGTGCAGTCGCGTGAACACCAATTCAATGACGGGCGCTTTTTCTTCGGGGTGCATGCCAAAGGGAATGCCGCGCCCATCGTCTTCGATGCTCACCGAGCCATCGCTGTGCAGTTGCACCGTGATTTTTTTGCCGTGCCCTGCCAGCGCTTCATCTGCGGCGTTGTCGATCACCTCTTGGATGATGTGCAAGGGGTTGTCGGTGCGGGTGTACATGCCCGGGCGCTGCTTGACCGGCTCCAAGCCTTTCAAGACGCGGATCGAGCCTTCGGAATATTCGGGTTGTTTGCTTGCCATGGGGCGCGATTGTAGGCAGGCCCACCTTTGTCCTACACAGCGAGCCCAGACGGAATTGGCTACAGTGCTGTGCATGAACACATCCCGACCCCTGCTTGATATGCGGCAAATGCTCATTTGCAGCGCCATTTTGTTAACCCTTTCCATGGGCATTCGCCACGGCTTTGGCCTGTGGCTTCAACCCATGACCCAAGCCATGTCTTGG
>CANNNH010000108.1 GCA_947505915.1 Comamonadaceae bacterium | reverse complement strand
GCTGAAACGCCGTGAGGCGTTTGCGGCAAGAGGCAATTACATGCCCATGCCACCCATGCCGCCCATACCACCCATGTCACCACCACCCATGCCACCCATAGGGCCTGCATCGTCTTTAGGTGCTTCAGCAATCATGGCTTCGGTGGTCAACATCAGTGAAGCCACCGACGCTGCGTTTTGCAACGCAGTACGGGTCACTTTGGTGGGGTCCAAGATACCCATTTCGATCATGTCGCCATAGGTGTCGTTAGCGGCGTTGAAACCGTAGTTGCCTTTGCCGGCCAACACAGCGTTGACGACCACTGAAGGCTCGCCACCGGCGTTGTAGACGATTTCGCGCAAAGGAGACTCAACCGCTTTCAATACAAGCTTGATGCCAGCGTCTTGGTCGGGGTTGTCACCTTTGATGGTGCCGGCCGCTTGACGGGCACGCAGATAGGCTACGCCGCCGCCAGCCACGATGCCTTCTTCAACGGCCGCGCGGGTCGCGTGCAGGGCGTCTTCAACGCGGGCTTTTTTCTCTTTCATTTCCACTTCGGTGGCAGCGCCAACCTTGATGACGGCCACACCGCCGGCCAACTTGGCCACGCGCTCTTGCAGTTTTTCGCGGTCGTAGTCGCTGGTGGCTTCTTCGATTTGCACACGGATTTGTTTCACGCGCGCTTCGATGTCAGCCGCAGCGCCAGCGCCGTCGATGATGATGGTGTTTTCTTTGCCCACTTCGATGCGCTTGGCAGAACCCAGATCAGCCAAAGTGACTTTTTCCAAGGTCAGGCCGATTTCTTCGGCGATGACTTTGCCACCGGTCAGGATGGCGATGTCTTCCAACATGGCTTTGCGGCGGTCACCAAAACCAGGTGCCTTGACAGCGACAACCTTCAAAATGCCACGGATGGTGTTGACCACCAAAGTTGCCAGCGCTTCGCCGTCAACTTCTTCAGCAATGATGAGCAATGGACGACCGGCTTTGGCAACGGCTTCCAAGGTGGGCAGCAGTTCGCGGATGTTGCTGATCTTTTTGTCAAACAGCAGCACAAAGGGGTTGTCGAGCAGCGCGACTTGTTTGTCGGGGTTGTTGATGAAGTAGGGTGACAAATAGCCACGGTCAAACTGCATACCTTCAACGACGTCGAGTTCGTTTTGCAGTGACTTGCCGTCTTCCACAGTGATCACGCCTTCTTTGCCGACTTTGTCCATGGCGTTGGCGATGATCTCGCCGATGCTGGTGTCAGAGTTGGCAGAGATAGAACCGACTTGGGCGATTTCTTTGCTGGTGGTGGTGGCACGGGAAGCTTTTTGCAACTCGGCGATCAAAGCGGTAACAGCCTTGTCGATGCCGCGCTTCAAGTCCATGGGGTTCATGCCAGCGGCCACGTACTTCATGCCTTCGCGCACGATGGCTTGGGCCAACACGGTGGCGGTGGTGGTGCCGTCGCCTGCGTTGTCAGAGGTTTTGGAAGCGACTTCCTTGACCATCTGCGCACCCATGTTTTGCAGTTTGTCTTTGAGTTCGATTTCCTTGGCCACGGACACACCGTCCTTGGTCACGGTGGGGGCGCCGAAAGAGCGCTCGAGCACCACATTGCGGCCTTTGGGGCCCAGGGTCACTTTGACTGCATTGGCCAGGATGTTCACACCCTCGACCATGCGCGCGCGGGCTTCGCCGCCAAAAATCACGTCTTTTGCTGCCATTTGTATAGCTCCTAAAAATTAATCAACAGTTGTGGGCCCGTCTTGCCAGCGGCCAGCGCTGCAAGCGGGTGGGCCCATCCACATCACTTGGCGTCAACCACCGCGAACAGGTCTTCTTCTTTCATGACCAACAGCTCTTCGCCATCGATCTTCACGGTTTGGCCGCTGTATTTGCCAAACAGAACGCGCTCACCGACTTTGACGCCGACGGCGGTCAATTCGCCTTTGTCGTTTTTCTTGCCTGGGCCCACAGCCAGGATTTCGCCCTGGTCGGGCTTCTCGGCGGCGTTGTCAGGGATGACGATGCCAGAGGCGGTTTTGGTTTCACTTTCAATGCGCTTGACGATCACGCGATCGTGCAGGGGGCGAAGTTTCATTGCATCTCCAAAGATATAACAAGGGGTTTGAGCCACAGCCACCGTACATATAGACATAGGTTGGTGGCCATTAACTGAACGTTGGGTGGGTGTTGTTAGCACTCAATCCCTACGAGTGCTAATGATAAGGGCATTTGGGTCGCTTTCAAGGCGGGCACTTGAAATAGATGTCGATGGCTTGTGGGCAAAGGCTGCGCGGGTGAACCACAACAACCATTCTGTCGTAGAAGTCAGGCTGGTTTTTAAGGACAAGCCATATTTAAGTGAATATTTAATGTTTATTTAATTCACATTCGAACGATTTTGGTCCGCTCATTCCTTTTTCTGATCAGCAGCGGCATAGAGTTGGACACACTGCAAACAGACGCAAGACATTCCCTTGGCATTGTTGGGAATGCGTTCCATCAAGTCGGGTGTGAAAACTGCATCCACGCACCAGCAGCGTTGGACGGGCTGATCCGTGGCTTTGGCCACTTCCATGGCACATGCATTGGGCTCATGGCACAGCGGGCACTGGGAGGGCGTCAGGGTTTTCATGGCAGTTTCAGGCTTGGGCGCATGGCGTTCTGTGTCGATGCTGTGCTTAAATCTGCGCAGCCATTGCATTTTTCACAGGACAACAATCAGCATACAGGAGCGCAGCAGATGAGATTTTTTTCAGGTTTTGTCAGTCTATTGCTGACCTTGGGTTTCGGCATGGCGCTCATGCCCGCACAGGCAGCGCCGTGCATGATCGTCAGCCTGACGGGCACCCAAAGCGGGCCGCCTGCGGTCAATGGGCTGGCCGGGGCAGGGACCTTGGTGCGCTACGGCGATGACAGCAACGATTGCAACGCGGTCAGGTTGCAGTTCGACGCAGGCCGTGGCACCACCATGCGTTTGTCACAACTGGGTGTGTCGCCTGGTCAGGTCACCGCCATCTTTTTCACCCATGTGCATTCAGACCATGCGGATGGTTTTGCCGACTTGGCCCAATTGCGCTGGAATTTCAACTCCAGTGGGCCGAAGTTGGATGTGGTTTGTGCCGAAGACATGACTTCTGCGCTGGGGTTCACGCTGAGTTGCCGCAATCTGGTGGCGCACATTGGCGACGCTTATTTGAAATCTGGAGAAATTGCGCAAAGGCGCTCGGAAGACAAGTCCCGGTTGCCAGGTGGCCCGGCTGATGTGTTGAGCCTCAAGACCTTTATGCCAACCAACGACGCACAAGGCGTGTGGTCGTTGGGGGATGTGAAAGTCAGTGCCATTCGCTCGACCCACATCACGGGCCATGCCTCGTACCGGGTGGACACACCGGCAGGCAGTGTGGTGATTGGGGGTGATGCCGGCAACGACGTGGTGGCTCCGCCGCGCGCCAACTCTACCTCGGCGCAAGTGGAGCGATTGGCCCAAGGCGCGGACATCGTGGTTCACTCCACCATGCACCCGGCCATGGGGCCGGATCGCGACAGCGGCATGCCTGCGGATGTGTTTCATCGGCAGAGTTTGGTGGGCGACTTGGGTGCGATGGCCAAACGCACCGGGGCCAAGCACTTGATGCTGACCCATATGGCCCCGCCCTTGGGGGCTTTGCGGCACGGCCCCTACAAGGTGCCGGGTGGCCCGTTTACCCAAGCGGATTACTTGAAGGTGGTGCTTGAGGCGGGCTTTACCGGCAATGTGGTGGTCGGCACGGACCTGGCCAGCATCCGCTTGCCTGCCAAATAAATCCTGTCTCTGGATGTTGGTGGGCGCTCAAGCCAAGTATTGCCCGCCATTGACATGCCAGGTTTGCCCAGTCACATGGGCCGCGCCAGCGCTGGCCAGGAATTGAACAATGGGTGCAATGTCGCTCGCGCTGGCAATTCGGCCCAAGGGCACCTGACCAGCGGATGCGTGGATTTCGTCTTCGCTCATGCCCTCGCGGGGTTGGGCCGTGTCGGTGATGCCGGGTGCAACGGCATTGACCCGAATCTGGTGCGGCGCCAATGCCATGGCGCTGGCCCGGGTGAGGCCCACCAAGCCCGCTTTGCTCGAGACGTAATGGGCCGCACGCGGCGAACTGCGAAACGCGGCACCCGAGGTGATGTTGATGATGCTGCCCCCCCGACCTTGCGCGATCATGCGCCGGGCCGCTTGTTGGGTGCATAAAAAAGGCGCTTTGAGGTTCACCGCCAAGGTTTGGTCCCACATGGCTTCGGTGAGGTCGAGGAAATCAGCGCGGGGAAATATGGCCGCGTTGTTGACCAATATATCCACGCCACCTGAGGCATCGGCTTGTGCAAACAAATGCGCGATTTGATCGGTGTGGGACAAATTGGCCTTGACCCAGGTGATCCGCGCGCCCATGTCGGACAAGGTTTGCATGCCGCTGGCGGCTGCGTCCTCATCCAGGTAATTGGCGACGATGTGGGCACCGGCTTGGGACAGCGCCACAGCGATGGCCAAACCAATCCCTTGCTGTGCACCGGTGACCACGGCGTGGGCGTTTGCCAGGGAAAGCTGGGGCTTGATTTGTGGGTCGGTCATGGCGGGCTCCTTTGGTTTTGATGTTTTGGCTAATAATCAATGAGATGGAAATTTTTATAATTAAATCAATAATTTAAATAAATACAAGGTGCATTCAAGTACGAAGCGCAACGCGCTTGAGGGATTGATGAAACACCTCTGCGGGTGTTTTGAATCCCAATCGTTTTCTTGGTCTGTTATTCAATCTGTTTTGAATCATTCTAATTTCCTCATCAGTGACCGTGGACATGGATCTTTTCTTAGGGATGTATTGCCGCAGCAACCCGTTGAGGTTTTCATTGCTACCTCGCTCCCAGCTTGCAAATGGTCTGGCAAAGTAAGCCGTGCTTTGAAGTTGTTCATCAATCTGGCCGTGTCCTGCAAACTCTTTGCCATTGTCATAGGTCAGTGTTTTCACCCGAGCCGCCAAAGGCTTGAGCTTGTTCACAATGGCTGAGCCGACCAAGTCCGATGTCTTGTTCACCACCTTGGCCATGACGGCATACCCGCTTTTACGCTCCACCATGGTCACAATCGCGCCCTTGTGTTTGGCGCCAATAACGGTGTCGCATTCCCAATGACCCACCTGCTTTCTGGCCTCTACATGCGCGGGACGCTCGATCAAAGGTCTTCTGTTGGGGATCTGCCCCCTGCGGTCACGCCCGCTGGCATAGCGTTTCCTCTTTTGCTTTTGACAGCGCAAGTTCTTCCAAAGAACTCCACCCTCGGCCTTATCGGCATAAACGCGCAAGTAAACCGTTTCATGGCTGATGGGCAACTTGCTCGCAATCTGCTCTGGGCTCCATTGAAATTGAAGCAACAAACGAGTTTGCTCATGCACCCACATAGGCACCGTGCTGGCATTGCGACTATTTTGTGCTCGATCGGCCGACTTCTCGCAAGCCTGCTTGGGGCGGTAGCCCCGAGAGCCGCTGTTGCGACGCAACTCCCGGCTGATGGTGGACTTGTGCCTGTCCAGCAGTTTGGCAATCTGAGACTGATCGTGTCCGGCCTTCATGAGCGCGTAAATCTGATATCTTTCAGCTTGGCTGAGGTGTTTGTAGGTCATAAGCAACTTCGACTGCCAGGTCAAGAAGCTTTGAATGCTAAACATCCTCAGCCACCCAACCATCAGTTATTCAAAGTTGCACTTCGTGCTTGAATCCGCCTTTCATTTCCACGGTGTTCACCAG
>CANNNH010000107.1 GCA_947505915.1 Comamonadaceae bacterium | reverse complement strand
GATATTGCCAAACTGGCGCCGCTGGGTACCCAACATGCCCTTGCACCATTGGAGCTTGGTCATCAGGTCGATAAGGTTGGTGATGGTGGGTTTGGGCGGCGCAGACAAACCGTTTTTGATGTCCTTGTGGCGTTGACCCAAAATTTGCAAGTCCAAGGTCAAGACCAAAGCCGAGCAACCTGCCACTTTGGCGCGTTCAATCAAGCGAGCCACAAACTCGCGGTCGCGCATAACATAGAGCTGAAACCAAAAACCGGCCCCTGCATGTTGGGCCACATCTTCAATTGAGCAAATGCTCATGGTGGACAAGGTAAAGGGGATGCCAAACTTTTTCGCCGCACGTGCCGCCAAAATCTCGCCATCAGCATGTTGCATACCAATCATGCCAGTAGGCGCAATCGCCACAGGCATGGCGGCGTCTTGGCCAATCATGGTGGTGGCGGTGTTGCGGCCTTCCATATTGACTGCCACACGTTGGCGAAATTTGATTTTTTGAAAATCATCTTCATTGGCGCGGTAGGTACTTTCAGTCCAACTGCCTGAATCAGCGTAGTCATAGAACATTTTGGGCACACGCTTTTTTGCCAAGGCTTGAAGGTCTGCAATATGGGTGATGACGGTCATGGAAGCTCCTGATCAAACTGGCCTGATGTTAGCCTCTGTCAGTTATCAAGCCTGTCGCCAAGATTCACCATCGTGAAGCCCGCTATCGCGGTCAGCGATAGGATGCGGGTTTTCTTTTCATAGAGATGCCACGCATGTCCTTCTTTAAAGATGTTTCCGTCTCTACTGTGTTTGCAGGCGCGGTGACGGTGATGGTGGGCTTCACCAGTTCGGTGGCGGTGGTGTTTCATGCAGCGCAGTCAGCGGGTGCCAATGCCGAGCAGATGGCTTCTTGGATATGGGCTTTGGGCTTGGGCATGGGCATCACCTGCTTTGCTCTGTCTTGGCGCTATAAACAGCCGGTGGTCACGGCTTGGTCTACGCCCGGTGCGGCCATGTTGATCACTGCCGCCAGTGGGATGCCCATGGCCGAGGTGGTGGGCGCTTTCGTGGTGTCGTCCTTGTTGGTGATGGCGGTGGGTTTCAGCGGTGTGTTCGAGCGCTTTATGCACCGCATTCCTTTGCCGCTGGCTGCTGGCATGTTGGCGGGTGTATTGCTGCGTTTGGGCTTGGACGTGTTTGTCACCATGTCGCAGCAATGGCCCTTGCCACTGCTGATGACAGTGGTGTATTTAATGGCCAGACGCTGGCAACCGCGCTATGCCGTGGTCTTGTCTTTGTTGGCAGGTACAGCGATGGCGGCATGGCAAGGCGATGTGCATTGGCAAAGCATCGATTGGCAATGGGCGCAACCGGTGTGGGTGACGCCCTCATTCAGCGTGGCCGCATTGATTGGCATGGCCTTGCCTTTGTTCATCATTACCATGGCTGCACAAAACATTCCTGGCGTGGCGGCCATGAAGGCGCACGGCTATGCGCCGCCGCTGTCGCCCGTCATGGGCTGGATAGGTGTGGTGAATGTGTTGCTGGCGCCGTTTGGTGCATTTGCCCTGAATTTGGCAGCCATCACCGCCTCTATTTGCTCGAGCGAAGAAGCCCATGCCGATAAAGCCAAACGCTATACCGCCGCCATGAGCGCAGGTATGTTTTATATTTTGATGGGCTTGGCGGGTGCCTCGGTCGTCAGCCTGTTTGCAGCTTTGCCCAAAGCGTTGGTGATGGTGATTGCGGGTTTGGCCTTGTTTGGCACGATTGCCAACGCCTTGGCCAATTCACTGCAAGATATTTCTACCCGTGAACCCGCCTTAATCACATTTTTAGTGACGGCTTCGGGCTTTAGCTTGTGGGGAATTGGTGCGGCTTTTTGGGGCTTGGTGGCGGGTGGCATTGCTTGGGGCCTGTCTCCTCACCCCAAAGCTTAGGACCAAATGACGTTGCTTCTGCTGGCATACCAGTTGTCCAACTGGTGTTGCACTGCGTATTCAATGCGACTGCGTTTGATTTTCATCGTGGGCGTGAGGCAACCGTTTTCAATGCTCCAAGGCTCTGAAGCCACTACCAACATTTTCAAGCGCTCGTAGTCCGCAATTCCTTGGTTGACTTCGGCCAGCAAGTCGGCCAAGGCTTTTTCAACTTCAGAGCGGACATCGCTTTGCTTGAGTTTGGGTCGCAGGTCTTCAGCCAAAACCACCAAGGCATACGCTGATTCGAAGCCCGAACCCGACACCATGGACAACTCGATCATGGGGTGTGCATTCAACAGGTTTTCAATCGGCGCAGGCGCGACGTACTTGCCTTTGCTGGTCTTGAACAATTCTTTCAAGCGTCCAGTGATTTTGAGTTGCCCATCGGGGCGACGCGAACCTAAATCGCCAGTCTTGAAGAACCCATCAGCGGTGAAGGATTCCGCATCGAGGTCGGGGCGTTTGTAATAGCCCACCATTTGACCTGGTGACTTGATGAGAATTTCGCCTTCGTCGCTGATGCGCACTTGCACGCCTTCATAAGGAATACCGACATAGCCAGGTTCGTTATAGGTTTCGTCGGAACTGTGCGAATACGCAAAGTCCTCGGTCATGGCGTAGCCCTCGACCAAATTCAAGCCAATGCGCCGATACCAGCGAATCAGGTCGGGCGGTAAGGGCGCTGAGCCACTGCCAGCCATTTCCACTTTGTCCAAACCCAAACCTGTGAGGACCTTCTTAGCCACCACCTTGCCAATGAAGGGCAGGGACAACAGCAGGTTGAGTTTTTTAGCCGGCATTTTGGCAAACACACCTTGCTGAAACTTCAGCCAAAGGCGTGGCACCGACACAAAAATCGTGGGCTGCGCACGGTTCAAGTCTTGAATGAAGGTATCCAAGCTTTCAGCGAAATACATGTGAATGCGCCCATGGACAAGCGCCACGGTTTCAGCCCACGCACGTTCGAACACATGCGCCAGTGGCAGGTAAGACAACATGCGGTGGTCGCGGTCATAACCCAAGCTGTCGTTGATGCGTTTTGCAATGCCGTGACCCACCTCGCTGATGCGCGCAAAGTTGTGCATCGCACCTTTGGGCTGACCGGTGGAACCCGAGGTGTAAATGATCATGGCCAAGTCGTTGTCGTCGCGCAGCACATCACCTTGCAAGGGCTGGGTGCGAGCAGTGATGGCGTCCCAACTGTCATAAGGTGTCGCGGGTGCCAAAGGCAAAGCAATGCGGGGCATGCTTTCTGGCACACCGGGTGCTTGTTTGTGCCATTCATCGAGCTTGCCGACAAACAAAAGGCTGGATTCGCTGTGCTGTAAAACAAATTTCACCGTATCAGCGCTTTCCGTGGGGAAGATGGCGACGGTGGTGTAACCCGCCATCCAAATCGCCATTTCAGCCATGAAAAAGTGTGCGCAGTTTTTAGATAGCAGGGCCACTTTGGCGCCATGGGGCAGTCCCAAGGTTTTCAAGTGCGCTGCCATGCGGCGCGATTGGTCCACCGTTTGCGCCCAGGTGTAGTCCAGCACTTTGCCGCCACCCACGGGTTGGGTCAGGAATATTTTGTCAGCGAGATTTTTTTCATGCTGGTAAATACATTCCAGCACAGAAGTAGCGGGGGAAGTCATGGTTATCTCCAGAAAAGGTTTGAGGTTTTTCTCTTATATAAGACCCATTCTAGTGAGAAACCTTTTTGTGGAACTAAGCGTATTCCTTATGGGGCAAGCGGTTATAGCGCTTCACGCCAAGCGCTGCAGATGCCTCGCAATTTGCGCCTTGACCTGTGCGGGTGCGGTGCCGCCCACGGTGTTGCGGGCGTTCAAAGAGCCGTGCAGGCTTAAAACCTCGTAAACGTCTTTTTCGATGGAGGCGTGAAAGCCTTGCAGCACATTCAAAGGTAATTCAGATAAATCGCATTGGTGGCTGGTGGCGGCTTTCACTGCATGGGCCACGGTTTCGTGGGCGTCGCGAAACGGCAAGCCTTTTTTTACCAGGTAATCGGCGAGGTCGGTGGCGGTGGCGTGGCCTTTTTTCGCGGCTGCCTCCATGTGCGCGGTGTTGACGGTGAGGCCGCCCATCATTTCGGCAAAGATCCGCAGCGTGTCTTTCAAGGTGTCCACCGTGTCAAACAGCGGCTCTTTGTCTTCTTGGTTGTCTTTGTTGTAGGCCAGGGGCTGGCCTTTCATCAGGGTGATCAAGCCCATCAGGTGGCCAACCACACGGCCAGTTTTGCCCCGCGCAAGTTCTGGCACATCGGGGTTTTTCTTCTGCGGCATGATGGAAGAACCGGTGGTGAAGCGGTCTGCCAGTTGGATGAAAGCATAGTTTTGGCTCATCCAAATGATGAGTTCTTCTGACAGGCGGCTGATGTGCACCATGCACAGCGTGGCCGCGGCAGTGAACTCGATGGCGAAGTCGCGGTCGCTGACGGCGTCCAAGCTGTTTTGGCACAGCTGCGCCTCGCCTTGGGCATTCACCATCCCCAAAGTTTTGGCAACGCGAGCACGGTCCAGCGGGTAGGTGGTGCCAGCCAGTGCCGCAGACCCCAAGGGCAAGCGGTTGGTGCGGGCACGGATTTCACCCATGCGCTCTTCGTCGCGCGAGAGCATTTCCACATACGCCAGCAGGTGATGCGCCAAGCTGATGGGTTGCGCCACTTGCAAATGGGTAAAGCCAGGCATCACCGTCTCGGTGTGCTTTGCAGCGACGTCCACCAAGGCGCGTTGCAGGTTGTTCAGCAGTTCGCAGATGGCGTCGATTTCATTGCGCAACCACAGGCGCACATCGGTCGCCACTTGGTCGTTGCGGCTGCGCCCGGTGTGCAGGCGTTTGCCCGCATCGCCCACCAATTGGGTCAGGCGTGCTTCGATATTCAGATGAACGTCTTCCAGCTCCAGCTTCCACTCAAACTGGCCGCTTTCAATGTCTTGGGTGATTTGCGCCAAGCCGCGCTGGATGTCGGCCAAGTCTTGAGCGCTGATGATGCCTTGGGCTTGCAGCATCTCGGCATGGGCCAAGCTGCCTTGGATATCTGCCCGCCACAGGCGCTGGTCGAAAAACACGCTGGCGGTGTAGCGCTGCACCAACTCGCTCATGGGTTCAGAGAACAAGGCGGACCAAGCCTCGGATTTGCGGTCGAGCGAGTTGGAGGATGTCATGCGGGCATTTTAGGTGTGGTCTTTGACTTGTAAGCTAAACCATAGGCCTGCAGTGCAAAATTCACTCCATAACCCTTGTCTGGGAAACCATTTATTGAGGAGATAAACATCATGTGGAAAATTGCATTGGGATTCGTGGCGTTTGCGGCTTTGGCGCTGTTTGTGATTTTCAAAGCAGGTGACAAGGTGGACATGAGCGGCGAAAAACACGGCTCAGAAGCAATTCATGCACCTGAAGAAACCAAGCCAGCTGCTGCAACTGCACCCGACAACAAATAAGAACCGTACTTGAGCTGAATTCGTCATTGCAAAGGGCAAAGCCCTGAAGCAATTTGACCGACCGCGCAAAGCTGCGTGGTGCAGGTCGGCCGTAGCCGACGTTGTGACAGCATGGAGGCGAGGCCGAACCTGCAGCGCGGTGCTGATGGGGAGAATGCTTCGTCTGTTTGCTTCGTCGCTTTGCTCCTCGCAATGACGACTAAGGGTCGCAATGACGGTGGCTAGCCGGTATTGCGTAAGCCCGCTGCAATGCCGTTGATCGACAAATGGATACCTCGTTGGGCCCGCTCATCGGTGATGCCTGCGCGATGACGCCGTATCAGCTCCACTTGCAAATGGTGCAAAGGGTCG
>CANNNH010000106.1 GCA_947505915.1 Comamonadaceae bacterium | reverse complement strand
CCAACACGCGAGCCGAGTCGTTTAGCGCCAGTTCGGTCTGCTTCAGAGTGGCGACTTCAGTATCCAAAATAGCGACCTGATAGCCGTGAGCAAGAAACCATTTTGCTGCTGCCAAGCCAATACCGCGTGCGCCGCCCGTGACAACGGCCACAGGGGTGTAGGGCAGCGCTTGTGTGGGCGCGGTGGTATTGGTCGTGGCAGAGGTCAAAGCAGACTCCAGATAAGAGGTGTTGAGAGCAGGCGTGCTCGACCAAAGAGCAGGCGGTTTGGCAGGCAAGTTTGATCTAAAAAGTAAGCGTGTAAGAGCCTAACTCGAACTGTAACAAAATGTAGGTGTCGCTGGGATTGTTGCACAAATGCTAAGTATTTATTTGGTCTTTTTAGCGAAGCGGTCGACGTAAACGACAGCCTCGCCCAAGCTCGCAGCAAGCGTCGCTTACCTTAAGGGGCTTTATCCAAGAGTCGCTTCGGGTTAAGGTGACGTCAGCTCTATTCAACCCGTCACGCTCCAAACCGCACAGGAACTCATCATGGCTCTTAAATTATTCGAACTCGTCGGCGCTGAAAGCAACCGACCTTTTAGCCCCTACTGTTGGCGGATTCGGATGGCGCTTGCTCACAAAGGGCTTAGCGCAGAGTTGGTGCCTTGGCGCTTTATAGAAAAAGCTGCGCTCGAGCCCAGCGGCCAGGGCAAGGTGCCAGTGTTGGTACATGACGGCAAATGGGTGTTTGAATCCTGGGAAATCGCCAAGTACCTTGAAGCGCAATTTCCAGACCGCCCCTCTTTGTTTGGCGGACCCCAGGGACAGGCCTTAAGCCTGGTGTATTCAAACTTGGGTGATGTGCATGCGGGGCAAATCGTACGCTTTGTTTTGCTTGACATTTACAAACATCTTGATGCCGCCAACCAAGCGTATTTTCGTGAAAATCGCGAAAAGCGTTTTGGTATGACACTTGAACAAGTGGTGCTCGACAGAGACGCCAAACGACAAGCGTTTCGGGATAGCTTAGGGCCTTTAAGAAACGTGCTCAAGGTGCAACCATTCTTTGGCGGCGAAACCCCCTTGTACGCGGATTACGCCATTTTTGGGCAATTTCAGTGGTCCCGTGCGATCAGTGATTTTGAACTTTTAGCGGCGGATGACCCGGTTGCTCAGTGGCGCACGCGCTTGCTGAACGCCTTTAACGGCATGGCGCTTGCCGCGCCGGCTTACGGTTAACTCGTGCTGTTGGCGTTCGGCCGTTCTGAGCGGTGACGCTCAAGTGGTCACGTCTACGCTGCTCAATTACTACACAGAACTCAACTTAATGAAGTAAATTCAAACTTAAGCAACATCGATTGCCAGATTGTCAGAAAGACAGCGAAGTTTAAAACAGAGAGACAAACATGCAGATAAGCGCGAGAGTGAGTCGTTGGGTAGCCACCGCAATGGTGCTGCTTGCATCTGGAGGGGTCTTGTCTCAAGAGATCCAGCGAGGCGGGACATTGTCGTACGGAATCGTGGCCGAACCACCCTCATACGATTGCCACGCGATGCAAACATTTGCAGTCATCCAGCGCGTGGGGCCTCACTACTCGACGTTGCTAAAGTATGAACCGCACAACTATCCAAAGGTAATTGGCGATTTAGCAGAATCTTGGTCGACTTCGCCAGATGCGATGACCTACACTTTTGTTCTCAGGCCAAACGTAAAGTTTCACGATGGCACGCTTTTGACTTCAGAAGATGTGAAGGCCACGTACGCCAGAATTATGTCGCCGCCCGCTGGGGTGGTCTCTGCGCGCAGAGACCTTTTTGAGACCGTCGCAAGTATTGAGACTCCAGACCCTAGAACCATTATTTTTAAAATGAAACGGGTCGATTCTTCAATCGTGGAGAGCGGTTTTGCCTCACCGTGGAACTGTATTTATAGTGCAGCGAAACTCAAACTCGACCCGAGTTTTCCGACTCGCAACGTCATGGGCACTGGGCCGTTCAAATTCGTTGAGCATATCGCGGGCTCTCACTGGGTTGGCGCTAAATTCGATGATTATTTCGTAAAGGGTAAGCCTTATCTTGATGGTTTTCGAGCCATTACTCTGGGTACGTCTGCCATGTTGAATGCGATGGAAGGTGAGCATATTCTGGCCGAGTTTCGCGGTTTTGCACCACCCGAGCGCGATCGTCTGGTGCGAACCATGGGCGATAAAGTCAAAGTCTATGAAAGCGATTGGTTGTTTCATATGTTGATGAGTGTCAACACCAAGAAGAAGCCTTTTGATGATGAGCGCGTTCGCCGTGCCTTGTCTTTAGCGATTGATCGCTGGGGTGGTTCAGCCGCCTTGCGTAAGGTGTCGTCGCTTGGACCCGTCGGTGGTGCGTTAATGCCGGGCGGAAAATGGGCCGCAACTGAGGCTGAAGTCGTTCAGTGGCCGGGCTTTGGTAAAAACATCGAGGCCAATCGTGCTGAGGCGCGTCGTTTGCTAAAAGAGGCGGGCGTCGAGAACTTGACCTTCACCTTGAGTAATCGCAATATTGCACCCTTTGTGACGGTCGGGATTTATATGATTGATCAGTGGCGCCAGATTGGTGTCAAGGTGCAGCATAAACAGCATGAAACTGCAGGTTGGTTTGCTGCAAGAAGTAGTGGAGATTTTGATATCTTGGTCGATTCGTTTGTCGATGTGAGTACAGATCCTACAACGGGTTTGTCAAAGTACTTGTCAGCCGCGCGAGGTAGCCAAGTCGCGACGTTTGCAGTCGACCCGACGCTTGACTCTTTGTTTGATCAGCAAGGCCGAGAGCTCGACCCCGTGAAGCGCCGTCAACTTGTGCGCGAGTTTGAAGCGCGAGCGATGGCCCAAGCCTACGCCGTGCCCTTTCTGCATATGAGTCGTAACGTCGTGCTAAGCAGTCGAGTCCAAGGCTGGACGATATCTCCGTCTCAGATGATCTATCAAGATCTGGGCGATCTGTGGCTGAGTCCAGCCAAAAAATGACGTCAAAGCGCTGCACTGACTTGTTGTCGGTACGCGACTTGTCGGTTGAGTTTCGTACCGAGCGTGGTGCCATTGAGGTGGTGCGGCGCGTCAGTTGGTCAATTGCGCCGGGCGAGATGCTGGCAATCGTGGGTGAGTCTGGCAGCGGCAAATCTGTCAGTGCGTTGGCCATCATGGGCTTGTTGGCCAAGCCCGCTGGCCGTATTTCAAATGGCCAGATCGTTTTTGATGGTCAGACCTTGACGGGCATGGCTGAGCGCGACTTACGCGCTTTGCGTGGCCGTGATATTGCGATGATCTTCCAAGAGCCGATGAGTAGTCTGAATCCGATCCTGACGATTGGACGACAGATCATGGAACCATTACGGCTGCACTTAAAAATGAGTGTCGAACAGGCGCACGCGCGAGCGATCGAGTTATTGACGCTTGTGGGCATCTCGGATCCAGAGCAGCGCTTAAAACAGTATCCGCATAATTTTTCTGGCGGTATGCGACAGCGCGTCATGATTGCGATTGGTCTGTCCTGTAATCCTAAACTGCTGATCGCGGATGAACCGACCACGGCACTTGATGTGACCATTCAGGCTCAGATTTTAGAGTTGATGAAATCTCTGACTGAACGCTTGGGCATCGCGCTCGTGTTGATTACGCATAACCTCGGCATTGTTGCCCGTTATGCGCAACGGGTCGTTGTCATGTACGCTGGATCTGCCGTCGAACAAGGAACAGCAACGCAGATATTCGCCAATTCACGCCACCCCTACACGAGAGGCCTGCTACGTTCAGTGCCCCGCTTAGATTTACCTCGCGCACGACAACTTGAGACGATTGAGGGTCAACCGCCTGATATGCGTCAATTAGGCGATGGTTGTGCCTTTGCCCCGCGTTGCGCTTACCGAACAGAGATTTGTGCAGTGGCACCGCAGTTGGTCGCGTTGCCGGAGAATCGTTTCTCTGCTTGTCATCACGAAGCCCAGCTTAAAGTGCCTGAAGGACAAAGCGTTGCTGTGCTAGCAGAGTTTCAGTCAGACGCTACATGTGTGCAAAGCGGTGATCAAGCTGACATTGCAAAAAATAGCGGGTCGACGGCCTTATTAACGGTAGATTCTTTAACTAAGCACTTTAAGGTGAAAGCGGGTATGTTTAGCCAGCCCGCGGTTGTGCGAGCGGTTCAAGATGTCTCTTTTTCAATTCAAGCGGGTCGCACCCTGGGCCTGGTCGGTGAATCTGGCTGTGGCAAAACAACGATTGGACGCATGATTTTGCAGTTAGAGCAAATGAGTGCGGGTAGGGTGCTGTTTGAAGACGAAGACTTGGCGCTCGCGTCTGGTGCTCAGATACAAGCGTTGCGCACACAGATTCAAGTGATCTTTCAAGACCCCTATAGTTCGCTTAACCCAAGAATTAAAGTGGGCGATCTGATTGCCGAGCCGCTAAACGTTTATAAAAAAACCACCACCCCTCAAGCAACCCGAGAGCGTGTTGACCAACTGCTCGTACAAGTGGGTCTCTTACCTGAGATGGCGCAACGCTATGCACATCAACTGTCTGGTGGGCAACGTCAGCGGGTCGGCATCGCACGTGCCCTAGCGTTTGAGCCTAAGTTGATTGTGTGTGACGAGCCCGTTTCTGCCCTTGATGTGTCTATACAGGGGCAGATTATTAATTTACTTGATGAGCTTCAGCGTCAAAAAAATATTGCCTATTTATTTATTGCGCATGACCTGGCAGTCGTCAGACATTTGGCTCATCGAGTCGTGGTCATGTATCTCGGGCGCGTCATGGAGGTCGCTGACCGTGATGAACTTTACGGTCGCGCCTTGCATCCCTACACGATGTCTTTACTTGAGGCGGTGCCCGTTCCTGATCCGACTCTCGAACGTCAGCGTTTGCGCAAAACGATTGTCGGTGAAATTCCTTCGCCCTTGCGACGCGTGGCGGGCTGCGTATTTCATACGCGTTGTCCTCGTGCAAGCGCTGAGTGTCAAGAAAGTGTTCCTGAGTTGCGTGAAATCAGGCCCGGGCATTTTGCAGCCTGCATCAAACTTTAGACGAGCGAAGACATGGGCTCTTATCTTCTGAAACGTTTGCTGTTAGTGATTCCGACCTTGCTTGGGGTGGCGGTACTTGTATTTTTTATGTTGCGCGTCGTGCCCGGTGACGTCATTGAACTGAAATTACGAGGGGATGGCGGAAACGTATCAGCGCAAGTTGTCGCACAAGAGCGAGAGCGTTTAGGTTTGAATCGACCGCTCTACGTTCAGCTGGGTTATTGGCTAAAAGGTCTTGTCACACTGGATTTTGGAATTTCGTATTGGACAAATCGCCCGGTTGTAGAAGAAATCGGTATCCGTGTGGGCTTGACCTTGCAAGTTGCAATCATGTCGGCGGTGATTGCGGTGCTCTTTGCGATTCCCTTGGGCGTCTTGGCGGGGTTGTATCGCAATTCGTGGATTGATTATTGTTTGCGTGTCGTGACCATTGCGGGCTTAGCCGTACCGTCATTTTGGTTAGGGATGATGATCGTTTTAGGCTTGTTGTCGTTATTCTCTTGGTCACCTCCGGTGACCTATACGCCCTTCTATGTCGACCCGATTGCGAATTTGTCTCAACTGATTTGGCCGGCACTTGCGGTGGGCTATCGTTATTCAGCCGTCGTGGCTAGATTAGTGCGCTCTTCGGTGATTGAAGTGATGTCTGAAGACTATATTCGTACGGCGCGCGCAAAAGGTTTGTTTGAACGTACCGTGGTCATTCGTCATGCGCTGGGTAACGCGCTGTTGCCCGCCCTCACGGTG
>CANNNH010000105.1 GCA_947505915.1 Comamonadaceae bacterium | reverse complement strand
GGCCGCCGACCAACATCAAGCCCGGTATTTGCAGCAGCCAAACCACGCACAAGGTCATGACGCTGCGAACAACAATGGCACCCACCGTGCCCCAGATGATGGCTTTGCGTTGGAGTGCAGGCGGGAGGTTGCGCGCGGCCAACGCGATCAAGATGGCGTTGTCGCCGGCCAAAACCAGGTCGATCAAGATGATCGCCAGCAATGCCGACCACCAGGGGGCAGAAAAAAGTTCCACAGACGCTCCACAAGAACAGTCAATCACTACCCGTTGTGGCGCAGAAAAACGAGACGAGTGGGAACCCGATCGACGCTTCGCCGCACCCCACGGGTGACGGATCGAAGGTCTTGCTCAGCTTGTAATGATGCTGTTATGTGCCCAACAAACCGGAAGCAAAGCTTCGTATTGACGATTTGTTGATCCCGCTGACCAAGCCATCTGGCTGGCAGCAGAATAGAGCTACTCCCCATCGAGTGGGCGGATTAAACCCGGTATTGAAAATCCCCGGTTTTTTTGTGGGATTTATCGACCTGGTTCGTCGGTGCAGGCTTATCGTGAGTCATTGCAACCAACCGCGCTTTCGAAAATACCACATGGGCACGATGGCGCTGGCCAGCATCAACACCAGGGCATAGGGGTAGCCCCAATCGAAATTGAGTTCAGGCATGAATTGAAAGTTCATGCCGTAAATGCTGGCGATCAATGTGGGTGGCAACAAGGCCACGCTGGCCACCGAGAAAATTTTGATGATCTTGTTTTGATTGATATTGATGAAGCCCACGGTGGCGTCCATCAAAAAGTTGATCTTGTCAAACAAAAAAGCGGTGTGGCTGTCCAGCGACTCGATGTCGCGCAGAATTTGGCGCGCTTCTTCAAATTGCTCGGCATTGAGCATCTTGGCGCGCATCATGAAGCTGACGGCGCGGCGGGTGTCCATCACATTGCGCCGGATGCGCCCGTTCAAGTCTTCCTGGCGAGCAATGGCGCCCAGCACCTCGCCGGCCAAAGCGTCGGTGACGACCTCTGAGAGCACCAATTTGCTGGCCTTTTCCAGTTCGTCGTAAATGCCCTCCAGCGTGTCAGCAGAGTACTCGGCATCGGCGTCAAACAGTTTGAGCAACACGTCTTTGTCGTCTTCGATCAAGCCCGGTGCCCGGCGCGCGCGCATGCGCAGCAGGCGAAACACCGGCACGTCTTCATCGTGGATGGAGAACAAAACGCCACGACTCTTGAGCGACTCGTTTTGTTGGTTGATGATGAAAGCCACCCGCACGGTGCGGGGTTCGTCCTCGTGGGCGATCAAAAAGTCGCTTCGGATGTGGAGTTCGCCGTTGTCTTCTTCATAAAAACGCGCCGATTCTTCGATGTCTTCGTCCATCGCGTCTTCGGGGATGAGCACGCCAAAGTGCTGGTTGATCCAGCGTTTTTCTTCCAGGGTGGGGGACTCGAGGTCAACCCAAATGGGTTGAAACCGCGACAACTCTTCCAAGGACTCGATTTCTTCTTGGAACAAGCGCCCGTTGGCAAGGGTAAAGATGTTGAGCATGACAAAGGGTGGCGTCAGACACCAGGTTTCGAAGGCATGGAGGGAATGGCCGCTTTCGAACCTCTGGCAGCGCGGCCTGTGCAGGCCAACCCGTTGCGCGAAGAAATCCGAAAGCTACCAACTGGGGCAGGTTTCCAAGGAGTTCGCTCCGTATTTGTACAGCTTTCCATTATGGCATCGAAGTGTGAAATTTTTTGGTTTCGCAGGGCCATTTCACGGCTCGTTTTGTCGCGCCGCAAGGTCTGTCCAATGGGTCCATTTAAATAGGGTTTTTTGGGCCTGGGAGGTTGCCAAACCGTTTCGGCCGGTGCATAGTGAGGTTGTCTGAGCGCCCATGGAAGCCCTTCGCTTCTGGGGCTTCAGACCCATCAACTTGTAACCAGGAGGCTCCATGAACTTGACGATCAGCGGTCACCATTTGGAAGTGACCCCGGCCCTGCGCAGTTATGTGACCCACAAGCTAGACCGCATCACCCGACACTTTGATCAGGTGGTGGATGTCAAAGTCTTGTTGACCGTGGAGAAGCAAAAGGAGAAGCAAGGCCGCCAAAGGGCCGAGTGCAACATCCATGTCAAGGGCAGCGATATGTTTGCGCAGAGCGCCCACGCCGACTTGTATGCAGCCGTCGACGACTTGGTGGACAAACTCGATCGCCAAGTGGTGCGCCACAAAGACAAGTTGCAAGACCATCAGCACACCACCGTCAAACGCGTGATGGTGTCCTGAACCGTGCTGAGCCAGCCCTGGCTGGCTGGGCGCTGACACACCCACGACCCCACCCAACCCTCCTCCGAGGGGTTGGCTTGGGACTCGCATTGTTCAAGAATTTTGTACTGGACAAATGGCGTGCTGAGTGTGGTTCTGGGCAGACACAGGTGTCACAAAGTATTTGGGTTTGTGCTAATCACAGGTGCATAATCTGTCACTCTTTTGTGACACCTTCATGAACCGACTCTCAGCCATCCTTCCGCCCGAGCAAGTCTTGGTGTGCGTGGACGTGACCAGTAAAAAACGTGCTTTCGAAGAGGCGGGCTTGTTGTTTGAAGACCGCCATGGCATGAACCGCGCCTTGGTGGCCGACAGCTTGTTTGCCCGCGAGCGCTTGGGTTCTACCGGTTTGGGCTATGGGGTGGCCATTCCCCACGGCCGCATCAAGGGTTTGAAGAACCCCATGGCAGCGGTGTTTCAGTTGGCCGCGCCGATTGGGTTTGATGCACCCGATGAGCAACCCGTCTCCTTGCTGATTTTTTTACTGGTGCCCGAGGCATCGACCCAAAAGCACCTTGAAATCCTGTCCGAAATCGCCGAGTTGCTCAGCGACAGCCGGGTGCGCGACCGCCTCAAGTCCAGCCAAGATGCGCACGAGTTGCACCAAATTTTGTCCACTTGGAAATCAACCCAGGCTGCCTGAACCGCACCCAACCATGAAGAACCCGCAGCGCAGCAACCAACGTGGGCGCACCTTGTGAGACCCACCGTTGTCAGCGCCGATGTGTTGTTCGAGGCTTTCCGCGAAAAGCTGGGCTGGCATTGGGTGGCAGGCACCGGCGCGTCCGAGCGGCGTTTTGACGAGGTCGCGGTGCGCGCGGCCAGCTCGGGTGCCGACCTGGTCGGCTATCTGAACTACATCCACCCCTATCGCATCCAGTTGCTGGGGCACCGCGAAGTCAGCTATTTGAGCAACTCCAGCCCCGAGGACTGTGCCCGCCGGGTGGCGCGCATCGTCACCCTGGAGCCGCCGGTGCTGATTCTGGCCGATGGGCAAGTCGCACCTGAGGCCTTGGAGTCGATGTGCGAGCGGGCCCAAATCCCGATGTTTGCCACCCGCGAGTCCTCGGCCTTTGTGATCGATATCTTGCGTGCTTATTTGTCCAAGCACTTTGCCGACCGGGCTTCGATGCACGGGGTTTTCATGGACATTTTGGGCCTGGGGGTGATGATCACCGGTGAATCGGGCCTGGGCAAAAGCGAGCTGGGTTTGGAGCTGATTTCGCGCGGCAACGGCTTGGTGGCTGACGATGCGGTGGACATTTACCGCATCAACCAAACCACCTTGGAGGGGCGCTGCCCCGATTTGTTGCAAAACCTGCTCGAGGTGCGTGGCATTGGTTTGCTCGACATCCGTGCCATTTTTGGCGAGACTGCTGTGCGCCGCAAAATGCGCCTCAAACTCATCGTTCACTTGGTGCGGCGCGAAACCTTGGAGCGCGATTACGACCGGCTGCCCCATGAGCCATTGACCCAGGATATTTTGGATGTGCCGGTGCGCAAAGTGGTCATCCAGGTGGTGGCTGGGCGCAACATCGCCGTGCTGGTCGAAGCCGCGGTGCGCAACACCATTTTGCAGTTGCGCGGCATCAACACTTACGAAGAGTTCGCCGATCGTCAACGCAAGGCCATGCAGGCCTGAGGCTCACCCCATGGCATGGCGATGGGGGCAGGCACTGCGGGTGCAGTGCGCATACAAGCTCAAGGCGTGATCGGCGATGCGAAAGCCCTTGGCCGCAGCCACATCGTTTTGCAACGACTCTATTTGAGCGTCAAAAAACTCCTCGACCCGGCCACAGTCCAGGCACACCAGGTGATCGTGGTGGTCGCCTTCGTTGAGTTCAAACACTGCCTTGCCCGACTCAAATTGGCTGCGCCGAAGCAAGCCGGCTTGCTCAAACTGGGTCAACACCCGGTAAATGGTGGCCAGGCCAATGTCTGCGCGTTCTTGCACCACCAAGCGGTAAACATCTTCGGCTGACATGTGGCGTTGCTTGCCCGCATGGAAATACGCCAAGATTTTCAATCTGGGTGAGGTGGCTTTGAGGCCGGTGTTTTTGAGGTCGTCAATGTGGGCCATGGCGGTTTTGCAGTGCGGCCTGAAGCTTGTGCGAACAGGCCCAGACGCTAGAATCAGCGCATGATAGCCTTTGCATTCACCCCCACCAAAGCCACCCAGCGCACCACGACCTGGGCCCTGTGGGTGTGTGCTGGCTTGTGTGTTTTGTTGTCGGGTTGCGAAACCGCCAGTCGTACCGCCAGCCGCACCATCACCGCGCTCTCCCCCTATCGCTTTGATGTGGTGCAAGGCAACTTTGTTTCCAAAGAGCAAGTCCAGATGTTGCAAAAAGGCATGTCGCGCCGACAAGTGCGCGACGTCTTGGGCACCCCTTTGGTGGCCAGTGTGTTCCATGCCAACCGCTGGGATTACGCCTTCACCCTGCGCCGCCAAGGGGCTGAGCCACAGCAGCGCAAAATCAGCGTGTTTTTTGAAGGCGACGCCATGGTGCGCTTTGAGGCCGACGAAATGCCCACCGAGGCCGAATTTGCCGCCCGCATCGACAACCGCCGCATCGACATCAAAGTGCCCAAGCTCGAAGCCAGCGAGGCCGAGTTGAGCAAATTCAAACCCAAAGGGCCTGTGGCACCGGCCACCAGCAACGAACCGCCTGTGAGCATGAGCTACCCGCCCCTGGAGCCCGCCCAGCGTTGAGCTGCGCCGCCTTGCCCCCGTGACCACACCCCAAACCCCTTTGCGCATTGCCGTCGCTGGCGCCAGCGGCCGCATGGGCCACATGCTGATCGAAGCCGTTCAAAACGACCCCCATGCGCAATTGGTGGGTGCCTTGGATCTCACCAGCAGCCCGGCCATTGGCTCCGATGCCACGGCTTTTTTGGGCCACAGCAGCGGGGTGACCATCACCGCCGATGTGCGCCAAGGCCTGGCCCAGGCGCAGGTGCTGATTGACTTCACCCGCCCCGAGGGCACCTTGGTCCACGCGACGGCCTGCGCCGAGATGGGCGTGCACATGGTCATTGGCACCACGGGCTTGAGCGACGAGCAAAAAGAGCTGATCGCCCAAGCTGCCCAGCGCATCGCGGTGGTCATGGCCCCCAACATGAGCGTGGGCGTGAACGTGACCCTCAAGTTGCTGGCCATGGCGGCCCAGGCCATGGCCACCGGCTACGACATTGAAATCATCGAGGCCCACCACCGCCACAAAGTCGATGCCCCTTCAGGCACGGCCCTCAAAATGGGCGAGGTGGTGGCCCAGGCTTTGGGGCGTGAGCTGAAAGACTGCGCGGTGTATGCCCGCGAGGGGCATACCGGTGAGCGTGACCCCTCTAGCATTGGTTTCGCCACCATCCGAGGTGGCGACATCGTCGGTGACCACACGGTGTTGTTTGCCGGCACCGGCGAGCGCATCGAGATCACCCACAAATCCTCCAGCCGCGCCACCTATGCCCAAGGAAGCATGCGCGCGGCCTGGTTCTTGGCCGCCCAGCGCCATG
>CANNNH010000104.1 GCA_947505915.1 Comamonadaceae bacterium | reverse complement strand
GCCGCCATTTGTGCAATGCCTTGCCCCATGGCGCCTGTGCCGCAAACACCAACGGTTGGAAATAAAGAATTCATAGCCTGCCATTATCTCTGCCAACACTTCAGCCCGTTTGCGAGACTTTCAATCGCTAGGGGCTGGGCAGCTGTGACAGAATGCCGCGATCTTGTCTTACTAAGGAATATTCATGTCGTTGAAATTGTGCGGTTTTGCAGTCAGCAACTACTACAACAAAAACAAATTGCAATTGCTCGAAAAAGGCATTGCATTTGAAGAGGAGTTGGTCTGGGTGGGCAACAGCCATCCCAAACTGATGAACCGCTCTCCCATGGGTAAAGTGCCTTTTTTGGAGACCCCGCATGGTTGTTTGTCTGAGTCCATGGTGATTGCCGAATACATTGAACAAGCCTATCCGCAACACCCTTTGCTTCCCACCGACGCTATGCAAGCGGCCAAAGTTCGGGAACTGATTGTCTATTTGGAGTTGCACATTGAGTTGGTCGCCCGGGAGCTTTACCCCCAAGCGTTCTTTGGCGGACAAGTCAGCGAAGGCACCAAAGAGCGGGTTCGTAAAAATTTGAGTAAAGGCGTTGCTGGTTTTGCAAAGCTTGCTAAATTTTCGCCTTATGTGGCTGGCGACAGCATGACTTTGGCTGATTGCGCCGCCGCTTTCCATTTGCCTATTGCTGTCAACGCCTGCAAATTGGTGCTCGGCGAAGATTTGCTGGCTGATCTGCCAGTGAAAGCCTACGGCCAAAAAATGGCTGAAAGCCCCCATATGCAAAAAGTACTGGCTGATCGAAAAGAAAACGCAGCCTTGATGGCCAGCCTGACAGCCAAGAAAACCTGAAACTTCTCAGCGAAGGGATTTGCTGTCTTCAAGGTGCACCAAGCGGTCGAGCTCGGCGCAGATATCGGCCATTCGGCCCGACATGACCATGCGACCAGCGCTGCTGGGCGAAGCATGGCCGTCTTCAGCCACCCGAACGACACGCAAAGGCTTGGAAGCTAGGGGGGTAGGGCCTGCAACTGGGTCAGCCATATGGGGATCATTGGCTGGCCAAAGTGCTTTGTATGCTGCATCAATGCGTTGAAACAATTGCTGCGAAGTGATGAGTGCGAGGTTCATAGGGGCTCCAATGAGAGTTAAAACTGGTGACGAATCAGGCCAACGGCTAAGCCTTCGATTTGAAAGTTGTCGCTTGGGCTGACGTGGATGGTTGAAAAATCCGGGTTCTCTGGGTGCAGATGGATGCCAGAAACATTTTTTTCGAAACGTTTGACGGTGACTTCTTCGCCAAGCCTAGCCACAACGATTTGGCCGTTTCGAGCATCTGAGGTGGATTTGACGGCGAGTAAGTCGCCATCAAGGATGCCAATGTCGCGCATGGACAAGCCGCGGACTTTGAGCAAGTAGTCGGGTGTTTGTGAAAACAAAGAATCTTGGACGGCATAACTTTGTTCAATGTGCTCTTGTGCCAAGATGGGAGAACCTGCAGCGACTCTGCCCACCAAGGGCAACATCAGTTGCCCTAACCCAGGAAGTGACAAAGAATATGGCGTACGTGAAGACTCGAGGGGTCTGGCGTAGTCTGGGTTTTTTAACCGGATCCCGCGAGAGGTTCCGCTGACCAGTTGTATGTATCCCTTGCGTGCTAATGCTTGTAAATGCTCTTCTGCAGCATTGGCTGACTTGAAACCGAGCTCTTTGGCAATTTCTGCACGTGTGGGCGGCGCACCTGTTTGGCGAATGGCCGCTTCGATCAAGGAAAGAATTTGTTGTTGCCTTGCGGTGAGCTTGCTTTGTTCCATAAAGGCTCCTGAGGTAGGTGAAAATGAAGGTCTCTTTGTGCTCTTTGGGTACTGTTTAGATATCCAGTAACTGTATTTTTAACCAGCTTTTCAATATTTACAAGCCCATGTCAAAAGAAAATCTTCAAAAAATCGTTGTATTGGGCATGGGTGGAACCATTGCGGGCGTGGCTTCCGACCCTCAAAAGCCCAAAGAATATAAAGCAGGTACGTTAGGAGTTGCTGACTTAATAGATCGTTTGGGGCTATCCAATGCTGTGCAAATTGATGTACAGAATGTGGCGCAAATAAACAGCAAGGACATGAAAGCACTCCATTGGCAAGCGCTTTTGTCAGCGGTCGACATAGCCAACCAAGATCCGCAAACCCGCGCAGTGGTCATCACGCACGGCACAGACACCTTGGAAGAAACTGCTTGTTTGCTAGAAGCAATGGGGCCTTGGTCAAAACCGGTGGTCTTGACCTGCGCCATGCTGCCAGCCAACGCACCCGATGCGGATGGACCCGGCAACCTCACAGACGCCTTGAACTGGGCGTCACTCACCCAGCATTGCGCGGTGTTTGTTCTATGTGCCGGAAAAGTACATTTGTCACAAGATGTGCAAAAACTGACCACTGAAAACGTTGATGCATTTACCAGCGGAGCGCAAGCTTGCTTTGCCAGCAAGCAGGATGGGCAGTGGCACGAACACCGCGATCTGGCCCCAGCACGCGACTTTCACAAACCCAGCTTGACCTACGCTTTGGCCTTGAAAAAGTGGCCAAGAGTAGAGATGGTTACGAACCACGCCCTTAATGATGGCGCTGTCGTCAGGGCTTTATTGGCCACATCAGCTTCGGAAGACACCCCTTTGGCAGGTATCGTGCTGGCGGGTACGGGCATGGGAACAGCCAGCCAAGAGCTGGAGCAAGCCTTGCAAAAAGCGCTAAATTTTGGGGTGCGGGTGTGGCTAAGTAGCCGTTGCGCTTTTGGTTTGGCGCATATTCAAGCAGATACCCAATGGGGCGACATCACGCACTTGAGTGCGGCCAAGGCAAGGACCGCTTTGTGTTTAAGTCTGATAGCAGAGCAGGAAAATCAGCTCTGAAGGGCCTTGAATGCGCGTTCAGTGATTTCTTCCACGCTTCCCTGTCCGCCGATAGCGCGGTAGCGGGGCGCCAGAGCTGGCTCTTTTTCAGACCATGACGAATAGTAATCAACCAAGGGGCGGGTTTGGGCGCTGTAAACCTCAAGCCGTTTTTTGACTGTTTCTTCCTTGTCGTCATCGCGCTGAATGAGGGCCTCGCCTGTGAGGTCGTCAAGGCCTTCATGCTTGGGTGGATTGAACCGCACATGGTAAGTGCGACCACTGGCCACATGCACACGACGCCCGCTCATGCGTTCAATGATGGCGTCAAAAGGCACATCGATTTCCAGCACGCAGTCGAGCTTGACACCGGCTTGCTTCATGGCATCGGCTTGCGGGATGGTGCGTGGGAAACCGTCAAACAAAAAACCTTTGGCGCAATCGGGCTGGGCAATGCGTTCTTTGACCAAACCAATGATGATGTCGTCTCCCACCAAGCCGCCTGAGTCCATTACTTTTTTAGCTGCTAAGCCCATGTCTGTGCCTGCTTTAACAGCAGCACGCAGCATATCGCCAGTGGATATTTGGGGGATGCCGTAATGTTGGCAAATGAAGGAGGCTTGTGTGCCTTTGCCAGCGCCTGGAGCGCCCAACAGAATCAGTCTCATTGTCTTCCTTGCTTTGTCTTTGGCACTGTCTTGGCAGAGCGCTTTTTGTCGTTCGCTGAGAATAACACGCAGAGCTATCGCTGGACTGTCAACTGGGCTTGCTGAGCAACCCTCGAACCCGCTCTAAATCGGCGGGTGTGTCTACACCGGCCGCGCTGGGAACTTCTGAAATATGAACGGCAATTTGATACCCATGCCACAAAACCCGCAATTGCTCCAAGGCCTCGGCTTGCTCGGCGGGGGCAGGCGTGAGCGTGGGGTAGAGCTTCAAAAAGTTGCAGCGATAGGCATACAAACCGACGTGGCGATAAACAGGGTAGGGCGGCAGCTGCTCGGGTGAGCCACCGCGGAAGTGGGGAATACTGGCGCGGCTAAAGTACATCGCTAGGGATTGCGCGTCCAAAACCACTTTCACGCAATGGGGGCTGAGCCATTCCTCCCATTGCGTGATGGGGTCGGCCAAGGTGCTCATGCTGCAGACAGATCGGTCATGCAGAAGTTGCGCAACAGCATTGATGTTGTGCGGTTCAATCAATGGCTCGTCGCCTTGGACGTTCACCACAATGTCGCTATCGGCCAAGCCCAGCAAGGTGGCCGCTTCAGCCAAACGGTCGCTGCCACTGAGGTGATCGGCTCGGGTCATGACAGCGGCCACACCATATTGCTTGCAAACCTCAATTACTTCAGCGCTGTCAGTGGCTACCACCACCTGGCTAGCTTGTGAAAGTTGGGCGCGTTGGGCAACACGCACGACCATGGGAATGCCTGCCAAATCAGCCAAAGGTTTATTGGGTAAGCGACTCGCTGACAGCCGCGCTGGAATCAACACCACAAAGGGCGGGCCGCTCAATCAAAGCTCCAGTTCTGCGTCGCTCAGGGGCCTAGCTTCCATTTCAAGCATCACGGGAATACCGTCCCGAATGGGGTAGGCCAAGCGAGCGCTGCGCGAGACCAGTTCGGCCTTTTCGCGGTCGTATTCAAGGCTGCCCTTGGTCACAGGGCATACCAGCAGTTCAAGCAGTTTGGTGTCCATGTCCCGATGATAGTCGTTGCAAATGCGGCATCAATGCGTCCCAAAAAACCTCGGGCAGTTCGCAAAGCAAGGGGACAGCCCATATCTGAGGATATCGAGGCCACAATTTCACAGCGTCTTTTTCAGTGCAAAGCACGTCTCGCCCAATGCTGGGTTGCCAATCAGCCATTGGGTCATGGTCGGGGAACGCTTGGGTTTTAGATAGCGTCAAGCCTGCACTTTGCAGCGATGTGAAAAAGGCTTGTGGCTGCGCAATAGCCGCCAAAGCATCGACGGCTTGTCCTGCCCACAGACGCAAATCGCGTTTCTCACCTCGTCCATTGACGGCGAAACCAGCCAGTTGGCGGTGTGCCGCTAGGCTGTCTTCAAAGGCGATTTGGCCTGTGTGGATCTTGATTTGCGTCACGCCCACATTTAACTGCCGTGGCCATGTTTCACGCAAAGGCCCAGCAGGCAATAAAAAACCATTGCCCAAACCTCGGTCATCAAAAACGCAGATGGCAATATCGTGATGCAAAGCTCGGTGCTGTAGCCCGTCATCGCTGATGATGAGCTGTGTTTGAGGGTATGTTTTCAAAAGCGCCAAGGCTGCTTGCGCTCGTTTTTTTGAAATAAAGACAGGTAAGCCAAGCTTCTTTTTCAGCAAAAGGGCTTCATCGCCTGTTTGCAAGGCGACGCTTTGATCCATGACTTCGGCCCAGCCATTCAGTTGCCCCCCGTGGCCACGCGCTATCAACCCCACGTGCCAGCCCAGTTGACTGAGTCGCTGGGCGAGGTGAATCACCACAGGGGTTTTGCCGGTTCCCCCGACCAGCATGTTGCCCACCACCAGCACAGGCACTGGCATGCGGGTCGAGGACTGCCAACCCAGTGCATAGGTGGTTTTGTAAAGCCACAGGTAAATGCGGCTCAAAAAGGTGAGGGGAAACAAACACCAAGCCAAGATGCTTGGCTTGCGCCAAACGTCCAACAGTATGTCGCTGGGTCTTGGCATTGCGCCTTAAGGAGGGGTGGTCGCTTGCGAGCGGCTTTGGGCGGTAAAGGTAACTTGCTGCAAGCCCGCGGTTTGGGCAGCTTCGAGCACTTGGATCACCGATTGATGACTGGCCCGCGCATCAGCACTGATCACCACCAAGGGGTTGGCTGTTTCCTTGGCGGCTAAGCCCAAAGCCTGACGAATGGCTTGAATATCTGCACCCTCTACCGCTTTGTTCTGCACCATGTACTGCCCGTCGCTGCTGACTGTCACCCTGAT